>DATCLO010000202.1:0-31554 GCA_036563875.1 Cyclobacteriaceae bacterium | reverse complement strand
GGAAATTGTCCAGCGCAGCCGTGCGAAGTCGCCCGCAGGAACTCCGGTGACTGTAGTCGTGGGTGAAGATGGATTTGTTATCGTTACGCTGCCAGCGCCCTCCTCCACCGTCCAGGTTCCTGTCCCTACTACGGGAGTATTGGCATTCAGAAGGAACGTGCCATTATTACACTGTTCTATTTCCGGATCACCGGCGTCGGCAGTTGTAGGTGCCTGACTAACGTTGACATATTGGATATCGACGCAATTCGGAACAAAGGCGATATAGTCGTTAGTGATTGAAAAAGATTCATCGTTTCGACCGGCGACCCCAATACCCGCAGTACCGGTGGCGTTTTCAATTCCCATCGTCGCGAAATTCGCGGGGATGTTAATGTTCGTCGAGTGAATCTCGATGATGTTCGTTGTTTCGTGGAGCTGAACTTGTGTCCTGACCGCATACAGCGGATTGTTGTCGCGATACACATTGTAGTTCACGACAAACTTTCTAAAGGGGGCGCGACCTGCGATAAAGTACTCAATGGGTCCGGATGGGGTCATCTCATCCCACGCCAGCGCGATGATATTATTAGGTGCAGCTGCGTTGGGCAACGCCTGGTTTATAGGTGTACTGATACCCGCGCTGAATCCAATGATTGCGTTCGAGCCGATGTAAACATCTGTATAGTTGACACCGAAGAAATTGAAGGTAAATCCAATGGATATGGGGCCCGTCTCTGAGTTATCAGCGAGCGGGAGCACTGTGCTACCGACAGGTGAAGGTATAGGATCAAATGTTCCTGCATTCGACAGTGAATAGCTCGTGGCCGAACCACTCGTTGCGACGACTGTGTCGGCGCCGATGACTGCCGACGGGTCGTACGAAGCGATAGGTGTAGTGACACCAGCACGATAAAATTGCAGCCCGCCAGGCGACGACGCCAGCGCTACTGGCGCGTCGCTGCTGCAGTAGGTAGGATCAAGATTCGTAATAGTACACTGCGCATGAACGTTCCCTGTCGGCAGCATGGTTGCGCCGAGAAGGCTCATGAGTAATGCACAATACAAAGCGATCCTTGCCATTTAATTTCTTCTGTTGCTAATCTGTTGCAGTGGTATTGGGGGCAAAACGTCCTGCCGCATTCAGTTTGAAAAAGCCCATCTTAAGATTGCTTACACCCACGTTGATGGTCCCCACAACGAGGATGTGACCATCCGGAAGTTCAGCTACGGCACCCGCGCGGTCGTCGTTCCGGTCACCAGCGCCGAATGTTGACGACCAGTACACCGCTTCACCAGAAACACTCACCTTACAAAGCCACATGTTGCGCGTTCCTGCATCGCCTTCCGTTCCGAGGATCAGGTAGCCTTGCTGACCGCGCATTGCCCTGCAAACCGAGACAGGATTGATTCTCCGGGTAACGCCATCCGACGGCAACACCCGGTTTCCCTGCCCGCTCGGAATCAGGTTGCCATTGTCGTTGGCTACGGTGCTGACGTAGATATCCTCACGGCCGGAAGGGTCGGTTTGTGTCCCGACGAGGAAAAAGCCTTCCCCAAACGAAGGACAAACCGCGCTGAGGAATTCATCCATCCCCTGCCGGTCCTCGCTTAGCGGAGCATCTTTGTTGCCAATAGGCAATCCGTTATTGTCAAAACCAAACAGCCAGAAATTGTGATTCACTCCGTTTTCTGTCCGAAACAATTTGTTGTCAGACCCCAGCAGGTAAATGTTATTGCCCGTAGTTCTCACAGAGCGAACCCCTGTTGCGACCTCCGCCTGGCTGTTGTAGTACAGAAACTCTTCGTCCCATTCCAGGTCGTTGGTGAACCTGAGTTTCATGTAGCTGACCCTCTTCAGTCCGCCGTCAGCTTCCGTTGTCGTATATTCCAGTGACCCCGTCACGATATAGCCATCATCCAGCGTCGTGACGGTGTTCGGCCTTTCAATGCCGTAGTCGACACCCTCAAGCATTGGCGATCCGAACACAACACTGTCCGTCTTCACCCCTTCGGCCGTTATGAGGATGAGTTTGACGTTTTCAGTAGGATCTGCTGCCTGCGGATCCCTCGTCTGCGTCAGGATTACATAGCCGCCATTGTTGGCGGGCTCTATGTCACGCGCCTCATCGTCGGGACCACCTAGCTTTCGCTGCCACAGAAGATTTCCTGCCCAGTCAGCCTTCACCAGAAAAACTCTTCGGCTACCATCGGGTTCTGTTGTAGTTCCCAGGAGCAACACGGTTTGCGTCGACTCCTCGACCACCAGGTCCACTCCTTCCTGATATCCTTCATCGCCGAACAGTCGCACGAAATAATCCTCGTACACCGGCTCCAGATTGTTTTCTGTATCACAGGACACAATCGTAAGGGCGGGCATCAGGACCGCAAGCAACAGCAGGGCAATATGGTAGCAGTGCCTAATTGTCATGCTTTCCGCGGAGTATGCTACGCAGCACGGATTGCGTGCGGGCAGTTTTGAGTTTCCTGGGGTTGTACAGTTGGTGCATGTACCCTATCGTGAAATAGAGATGATTCAGCTTGAAGAAATCGTCGGCGCTGGCATAGCGCCACGTAGGCTCTGAGCTTCCGATTAGTTGTGCGCCCTGCTTGCTGTAGTCGTTTACCACACCGCTGTAGTCCATTACGTTTTTCATTCCAAGGGTGTAGCGCACGTCAGCAAACACGTAATGGAGATCCCATTTGTGGCGAATACCTCCGCCCGCGACAAGCGACCAATTCCAGGTATTCCTTTTGTAGTCGTACTTCACAATGGGACTTTCAGAAGGCGTCACTGAACCGCCGCCGGAGGTAAAGCGATCGTTAAGCGCCGGGTTTGCTTTGCTGCTAAAGAGGTAATTGATGGCGGCACCGCCGTAAGCATACGGCACCACTTTCCCCGTCTTGAAATTGTAGATGACGGTCACGGGAAGATTGAACCACCCAAGCCGATCTTGTATGATGACATCGTCGGTATTCCAGAGGCCACTTTGCTCCTTTCGATACGTCGTGTAGGCGTACTGGAGTTCGGTGCCGATGCTGATATTGTCGTTGATGTTGTAGTTGGTGCCGACTGCTACAGTCCATCCCGGAAGCAACACATGGCGTGTGTCAAGTGGCACCCCTGACAAGCTCATCTCGCGCAGCACGTTCACGAAAGTAACGTTGCCACCGATACGACCCAACAGCGAAAAAATGGGCGTAGACGTAAATTTTTTACTCAAGTAAACTACATCGATGGGATCGCGTGATGGGTCCGTAACGAACTCAGGGTTCGCGCGCAGCAGTTCGAGGTAACTCTCCTCCGCCTTCTCGGCGTTATCGAGAAGGAGGTAAACCTGAGTAAGTAAGAGGTACGAACGCTGACGTTGTTCCCTAGTGAATCCTCCCTTGAGACAGTCGGCCAGAAGCGAGTCCACACCCAGGAAGTGACCAGCGGCAACTTCTTCCGCCGCCTGGTTCAGAATGATCTCGCAATCGTCGCTCGACTGAGCATATGCGCCGGCGCAGAAGAGTAGCTGAAGACACAAGGTTAGGCTCAGTAGACGTCTGCGCATATCAATAGTCATTAACCAAAATGCCGGGGCACGTATACTCGTAGCCTATGTCGTTGCCCACATACTTTTCCCATTCGTCCCGCGTCAGGTTGCGCGCCATTTGCGGACATACCTTTTCAGCAAGTATCGAATGATCTGTCGGCCACACGCGGATTTCAGATTCGCTTGTGGACGCCACGAGGTATTTGGAGTCGCGGCTGAACACGACATCGAACAAATACCCGTTGTTGTTATCCATTTCGATAGGCAGATCTTCCGGAAAATCGAGAACCCACATCTGCAGCTTGCGGTCAGCCCCAGCACTCGCGAGAAGCTTTCCATCCGGGCTGAACTCGACATCGAAGACGCCCGCGTTGTGACCGGTAAAGTTTTTCGTTTCACGTGTGGCGAGTTCAACAACTCGCACGGAACCCCTTCGGGTCGTATAGTCATCTGTACCGTACGCGATGTATCGACCATCCGGACTGAATTTCACAGTGAGGATCCGCGCATTGGGCTCTTCAACGAAAGTTTCAAACGAGCCATTCGCCAGGTTGAGGAAGAGAACCTTTCCATCCCAGGTTCCGCATGCGACACGGTCGCCCGACGGGGCGACGCTCATGGTTTTTACTTCAGCAGGGAACGTCGCCAGGATACTTACAGTCCCGGTGGCAACGTCAACCTTGCTGATGGCATACTCCTGGCGTTTGACATCCCCGCTTGCTACGAGCAGGGTGCCATTATCCAGAAACTCGAGAGCGTTCGTCGCGCCTCTGAAACCACGGATCTCGCGGTGCGGGCTGTTTTTGGCGGTAAGGTCGAATATCTGAATGAACGCTGAGTCGGTACCGTTCACGAGGTAACGTTGGTCAGGACTAAGCGCCAGCACCTTGTTGGGGAAAGCATTGCGATAGTTGGTGGGTTCACTCTTGAGAGTGAGAAAATCTCCTGCGAAGATTCGTCCATCGGCACCCGCAGCATAAAAGCCGCTACCAGATTCATTCAGGATAAGCGAGTTGATCCGGTTTCGCGGTGGTCCGGGCACTCGGATGGCGTTGTAGTTTCGGTTATCAAGCTTGGTTAGCGCGTAGTATAAGCCAGAGTAAATGTAGGGATCGTACTGATTGCCCTCGTAACGCTTGTGAAAATGGTAGGCCTGCATGGCCAGGAGGCCTGCAAGGTATTTGTCGTCAGTTTCCTGACGCGACTTCGCAGCCATAGCCTGTGCCTTTGTGAGCATGAGCAGACGGTTGGCACGATTGTACTCATTCTCCGCTTCTTGTCTCCGCGCTTCAGCGATGGCGCGTGCTTCGGCTTCGTTCTCCCGAGCCTGGAGGGCGATCTCGGTTTGCCACTTGGCAACTTCCAGAGCTTCTTCGGCTCTCTGCACGGCGGCAGTACGTTCACGCAGCGCAATTTCAAGTCTGCTATTGGCTCGGCTCAGTTCTTCTGCTGCGAGTTGTGCGATAAGTCGCGCCGAGTCGGCCTTGCTTTTCTCCAACACGGCAATGTTGCGTTGGCGTTCTGCCTCTTCACCACGTTGAGTAGCCAGTTCGGTCTGGTGGTCCGCTTCAATCTTTTTCATGTATGCGAACACCATGAACAGAATCGCGATCACGGCAGCAGCACCGAGGATGATAGCGGTAACGTTGGCGCGGCGCAGCACACGGCGCCGCATCATATCCTGGTTCTTCAGCTCAGCCTCGTAGGTAATGCGGCTGGTATCCAGGAACACGACCGCGCGTTCAAAGGCCTCGTCATAACGTTGGGCCCATGCGCGTGTGGGACGTTGCTTGTTCTGCCAGTTCAGCGCAAGCTGAAGGTCGGGCGGGCGCCAAAGTCCGGTCTTGCCGATCTGGTACATCGCTGCCGCTTCGGAAAGGCGCTTGTACATTTGCGCCGATTCGAATTCCTCCTCAACCCAGTTGCCGAGGCGCGTCCAAATGCGCATGAGGCTTTCGTGGGAAAGCTCAATCACGGAATCACCGGTCAGCGGTACAGAAGTTGGAGGCGTCAGGAATGAACGTCCCGCCTTTCTGAAGTGATCTACAACAGCAATGACTTCGCTTTCGGAGGCGCCGGAGAGTTCGCAGATGAGGTCGAGTTTTGCCGGACGACGGAAACCGCGATTCTCCTGGTTCTTTTCCGTGATCCGTTTGAACAGGATTTCGGCAATTTCCTTTCCTCTCGACGAAAGTTCGTCGTACGCTTCATTCGCGTGAAGTGAAAGAGCCTGAGAAATGCCACCGACTGCGTTGTAATGCCTGAGGTCAATGGGTTCACCGGACTCGCGATTTGCGTACCAGTATTCCCACGTACGCATGAGCACGTGCTGCAAGACAGGTAGTTGATCCTGATCATTGCCGGCGTCATTGAGAATGCGCTTCACAAGGCGCGGTGTAATCGCGCCACCTGCGACCCGGATGGGACCCTCGATAACTGCCCGCATCTGTTCGCGTGTCATCTGCGGCACGAGGTAGTTGCTCGAGTTGATCAGCGCCGTGAGACCAGGAAACACTGAACACCGATCGAGGAAGTCAGAGCGCATCGTCATCGCAAGGTACACCGGCACGTTCTGTTGAGAAATGGACGTGAGAATGAGGTTGACGTATTGATGCGCCTCGTCGCGAGCCTCAGCCGACCCGATTTCTGCATCGGCATATCGGAAAATTTCTTCAAACTGATCGATGAGGAAGCAGATGTTCTCCGAAGGATCTTTTTGGATCATGCGCGCCAATTCCGTCAGTCCGTTCTGACTGCTGCGCAATACAGAGTTTGCTATGGCGATATGCACGGCGCGCTCTTCCTGCTGCAGCGCACCTGTACTGATCATGTAGTCTACAGCTGCTTCGGCGATGTTGAGGATGGGCGTGGTACCGGGCCGTACTGACATGACGTGCCACTCCGGTCCGGTGCGTGTGACAAAGCCACCGTACAGAACCGGAAGAAGTCCGGAAAACATGAGGGAGGACTTACCGCTTCCGGAGTAGCCGAGGACAGCAAGAAAGCGACTTCGCGAGAGCTTAAGCAGGATCTCGTCGACCTGCCCTTCCCGTCCGAAGAAGAGGTGGCACTCGTCGGTGGAATACGGGCGCAGTCCCGGGAAAGGATTTCCCGACGAAGGGTCCATCTCCGTAATAACATCCGGGGCCGACCTTCCCGGTTCGCCTGATGCCATGGGTTGGTTCATCATAATCCTGGGAAATGTGCGGCGCTAGAAAGCTTTCTGGAGAGTTACTTCCATCCAGTTAAAAAAGTAAAACACAAGCGATTAAGACCTCAAAAAATGCTGTGGAAAAATAGCGAAATCCGCCTCCAAAAACAAAAAAGGGGCGGTTGACGCCCCTATTTGTGATGTACCATCTAAGCCTATTTTACCTGATTTACGATAGCAGCAAACGCCGCCGGGTCGTTCATCGCCAGGTCGGCAAGAACCTTACGGTTCAGGTCGATTCCTGCCTGACGGAGCTTGCCCATCAGGACTGAATAGGAGAGCCCGTGTTCCCGTGCGCCGGCGTTAATGCGTTGCACCCATAGCGCGCGGAATTCGCGTTTTCTTTGTTTCCGGTCCCTGTAAGCGTATACAAGGCCCTTTTCGACGGCGTTCTTGGCTACCGTCCATACGTTTTTCCTGCGTCCAAAATACCCTTTCGCCTGCTTTAGGATTCTCTTGCGGCGAGCCCGGGAGGCTACGTTGTTGACTGATCTTGACATTTTTTTCTCGTTTTTTTGGTTGTTGGCGGCCCTTTCAAGAGGCTCTTTCGGCCAAAAACCGGGTTAAATACTAAAAAACCTTGCCCAAATTATACTGCGTAGGGCAGCATGAGCTTGATGTTGCCCAGGTCTTCCTTGCGTACCAGGGCTTTGGCGGTTAACCTGCGCTTTTGCTTGGTTTCCTTCTTCGTCAGGATGTGATTCTTGTAAGCACGTTTCCGCTTCACCTTTCCTGTGCCGGTGATCTTAAACCGCTTCTTTGCCCCTGACTTCGTCTTGACTTTCGGCATGTGTGACGTATTAATAGTTCGCTATTTCTTCGCTTTCGGTGCTATTATGATCGACATCCGTTTACCTTCCAGCTTCGGAAGCTGCTCAACTTTTCCTACGTCCTCCAGAGCCTGGGCAAACTTCAAGAGCAGGATTTCGCCCCGCTCCTTGTAGACGATCGTTCGTCCAATGAAGGTGACCGTCGCCTTAACCTTAGCCCCCTCTTGGAGGAAGTTCTGAGCGTGCCTGACCTTGAAGTTGAAATCGTGCTCCTCGGTATTCGGTCCAAACCGAATCTCCTTTAGGACGACCTTCTGGGTCTTGGCCTTGATCTCCTTTTGCTTCTTCTTTTGCTCGTACTTGAACTTGGAATAATCAACAACCTTGCAAACCGGCGGATCTGCGTTGGGAGATATTTCCACAAGATCGAGACCCTGTTCGCGGGCGATGCGTATAGCCTGTTGTATAGGATACACATCCACCTTCACATTTTCGCCCACCACCCTCACTCGGGGAGCTGTAATCTTTTCGTTGACCTTATACGGCTCCTCCCGCCGTTGGGGGCCCCGTCTGAAGGGTCTGCTGCTAGTGTTGTTAATACGCTTCCTTGTTTAGTGTCACAAAAATAGGCTGCAAATATCGATATTATTTTGTTCTTTCAAAAAAAGCATCACGACGGTGGCGCACACGCTTCTTTGAATTCTTTTACAAAATCATCGAGCCGAACACTCCCCTGATCACCCTGGCCGTGACGCCGGACCGCCACCTTTTGCTCGTTGGCTTCCCGCTCTCCGACAATCAGCATGTACGGTATCTTTTTGATCTCAGCATCGCGGATTTTTCGCGTAATCTTCTCGTCTCGAAGATCTAATAACCCTCTGATATCCTGCTCTTTAAGCTTGTCGTATACAAGCTGCGCATAATCATTGAAGCGGTCGGATATAGGCAACACTGCCACTTGGTCCGGTGAAAGCCAAAGGGGAAAGTTTCCTGCGCAGTGTTCAATGAGAACCGCGACGAACCGTTCCAGTGATCCGAAAGGCGCCCTGTGAATCATAACCGGCCGGTGTCGCTGGTTGTCGGCGCCGATGTATTCCAGTTCAAAACGCTGAGGCAATTGATAGTCGACCTGAATGGTTCCCAACTGCCAGCTGCGACCCAAGGCATCTTTTACCATGAAGTCGAGTTTGGGTCCGTAGAAGGCGGCTTCACCCTTAACAGCTACCGTCTTCAGGCCGCGTTCGTCCGCGGCTTCCTGGATCTCCCTTTCAGCGCGGTCCCACAATTCGTCATCCCCGATGTACTTTTCCTTGTTACTGGGATCACGGAGGGACACCTGAGCGGTGTAGTTCTCAAAGCCCAGCGATTGGAATACGTGCAGGACGAGATCAATAACCCGAATAAACTCCGTCTTGACCTGGTCGGGTCGGCAGAAGATGTGTGCATCATCCTGTGTGAACCCTCTGACGCGGGTCAAGCCATGTAACTCACCGCTTTGCTCGTATCGGTACACTGTGCCGAACTCCGCCAATCGCAGCGGCAGATCCCGATAAGAACGGGGCTTTACCTTATAGATTTCGCAATGGTGCGGGCAATTCATGGGTTTCAGCAAGAACTCCTCGTTCTCGTCCGGAGTATGGATGGGCTGGAACGAGTCCTTGCCATACTTTTCATAGTGCCCGGAAGTGACGTACAACTCCTTCCCGCCGATATGTGGTGTCACGACGGGTTCATACCCTGCTTTCACCTGGGCGCGACGCATAAATTGCTCCAGACGCTCGCGAAGAATTGTACCCTTGGGCAGCCAAAGCGGCAACCCCTGCCCCACCTTTTCGGAGAATGCGAATAACTCCAGTTCCTTACCAAGCTTGCGGTGATCACGCTTCTTGGCCTCTTCCAGCACCCGGAGGTACTCTTCCAGTTCTTTATTTTTCGGGAACGTGATGCCGTAAATGCGTGTAAGCATTTTGTTCTTTTCGTCGCCTCTCCAATAGGCGCCGGCAACGTTGAGGAGCTTGATCGCCTTAATGAATCCGGTGTTCGGTATATGCGGACCACGGCAGAGGTCGACAAAATTCCCCTGCTGGTAGAACGTGATCGTTCCGTCGGCCAGGTCGTTGATCAACTCTATCTTGTAAGGGTCACCCTTTGCCTTAAAGTATTCGAGCGCTTCCGCCTTTGACACATTACGGCGTTCAAAGGGACTTGCCTTTTTTGCCAGCTCCTGCATCTTCTTTTCGACGGCGGCGAGATCTTCTTCACCGAAAGGGCGGCCGTTAAGATCGACGTCGTAGTAGAAACCGTTCTCGATCGGAGGGCCAATCCCGAACTTGACGCCGGGATACAGCGCCTCAAGTGCTTCCGCCATCAAGTGCGCTGACGAATGCCAGAACGCTGCCTTTCCACCGCGATCATTCCAGGTGAGAACCTTTATAGAAGCATCGGCGGTAATCGGCCGGGCCAAATCCCGCACTTCACCGTCAACTTCGATGGCCAGAGCATTGCGCGCCAGTCCCTCGCTGATGCTTTGGGCTACTTCGGCGCCAGTGACACCCTGATTGAATTCCCGTTTGCTACCGTCGGGAAAAGTAAGCGTAATAGTCATTGCACTTGGATTCGCTAAACAGCGTTGCGGTGCAAATATGCACTTTGAGGCGGTGAATGAAAAATTAAAGCGTGAATTGGAAGCTGAAGAGGACAGCAAACTTCCGGATTGAAGGCGTCTTTTCCTCATCCAGGTAGGAAAGACGGTGGACGAAGTCTACGCGGAAAAACTTAAAGATATTTTCAACGCCGTATCCGAGTTCGATATACGGTCTGCCCGGCTCGAGGAAACCAGGCTGGAGGGCTTCCTCTCCTGTCGGCGTGGTATCTGCAATGAGCGCACGGTTTTCCTGACTCAACCCACCGTACAAGATGTTCGCGGTTCCCACGAGACGCCACTTGAGTTTCCGCATAAGCGGAATGCGATTCAGGATAAAACCTTCAAACTTATGCTGATACTGCAACGCAGCATACCGATCGCTCACAAACTCTCCGTAGTTCATCAGGTTAAAAGAGAAGCCTGCATAGATGGGCGACTGGTTACCCAGATGCAGCGACAACAGCGTGTACGGAAGCGCATCAAAGATGTACTCACCCATTACAGTAGCGTACCCTGTGCCGAGAGGACCCAAACGCATACGCTTGTACAAGGACAGCCGAAGCTTTGAGTAGTCAAAGTCGCTTCCGATAATTCCCTTGATGCCACGGGTGTATCGCAAGGTAATAATGGGCCAACGCGTTGTACCCAGACTTATTCTGTCGTTATCGTTCTGAATGAAAAGTTCGTCGCGCGCATACCGGGCTTCGACTATTAATTCTGATGTCTTATAAGTTTCAAGTGTATCGTGCGTTGTCAGGTCGCTTGGCGGATAATAGCCAAAGTTGAACAACGGCTTGAACGTGTGATAGCGGAACGCGACGCGTTGTGTAAATCCTTTGAACAGTTCGCGACGGAAATCGAACATCGACTCATCGAAATAATATCCACGACGAAAGTTTCCGAATCGCTGCGCCGCAAAGAACAGGAAGTTGGAGCTATAGTTTTCATCATCGAGGCCGACGCGCCCGATCTCACTCCGTGTACTGAACGTCGCCGTCGTCCATGGGGATCGCGAAATTATGTGTTGACCGAAGGCAGAGTACTTGATGCGTTCATCGCGAAAGCCATAACCGATATTGCCACCAAACACCCACTTGTCGCTGAACTTGATGTTCGTCTTGAAACCTGCCTGTACACGAACACCCTCAATGTTGTTGATGGCAAGCGTTGACACATAAGGGCCGATGTAAAATTTGCCAGCCTCGTAGTATCCATTGACAATCACCTTAATGATGTCCGTGTATGTTTTGACGACCGGAATATTCTGAAGCGTATCGATCATGCGATACACATTCTTCTCGGTGCTCGTCAGCGGTTCGTGGCGCATCGAATCCCAGTACTCGTCGTCTTGATGCATCCGGGCATCTTCCGCGACAAGAATAGGCTGAGCATAAAAGGACGTCTCGTACGGTTTGTTGATGACAAAGTTCTTGTTCGACGTGTAGAATTTGGCGAGAAGCCCGGCCATGTTATCCTGAATCTCGCCAATGTCGACAAGTACCCGATTCTTTACAGGCAACCAGGGACCCGCCTCGGTCTTCTCAAGCTCCTGCTGGATCTTGATCTTCTCGACAAAGTTGAGGTTCGCCTCCTTCCCCACCGTGACGTCAATCTGCTTCAGGGCATATTCGTTCTTTGTGATCCAGATCGTACCGGTGAAAGCCAGGTCCTGCGAACTGCGCGGGAAAAAGTCGAGGCGATAACAGAAATCATTACCGATATAAACACTATCGGTGAGGTCATATTCGTAGTATAAGCGCCATCCATCGGCAATAGGTGAGACGAAGTCTTTGGTGACGATGTTTAACCAGTTCTGATAAAAGTTGTACTCCTGGAAGGACGAACCTATGAACTGCGTAACGAGCGATCCATCTTCGACACCCACACCGTTGATCTTCGACTTCAGGATGTGCTCCATCTTAAGCTGCGGGTTGTCGCGGTAATACAGCTTAGACACGCTCTCGGAAATAAATAGCGGCAGAATGGGTTTCCCATCTTCGCCTGCAATCCGCTCCACGCTGTCAAGTACCTGGGTAATCTTCTGGACGAGTTTCTTCTGCCGAAATTTTTCTGTAATGTTATCGACGTCGATTTCGATCTTTGTGTAGGTGTCGTACTCGTACGCGGTGAGTTTTCGCTTATCGTTGAGCGGCTTGTTCTGGACAACTTTTCGAAGGATGGCGTATGCGGGGTTCTCGCCTGCTTCGAAGACAATTTCCTGGAGCCGCGTTACATCCTCTTCAAGTTGGAAGTTGACAACAGTGGTAGTGCCTCGCTCCACATGCTTCTTTTTCATCTTATACCCGATGTACGAGGCTACCAGAGTATCGGTGGGGGTATGCGTACGGATTTCAAACTTGCCGTCGAAATCAGAAGTGACACCAATAGTGGTCCCCTCGAAGTATATGTTGACGAAAGGAAGTGGATCTCCCGAACTCGCATCGGTAATCTTTCCGGATACAACGGTTTCCTGTGCGAACGATAGCCCGGTGGAGAAAGCTAGTAGGCAAAGGGTAGCCGATGCGATGAAGAGAAGGGACTTAATATTGTCGTAACGCACAAAAATCAGTTTACCCGGTACAAAAATAGCTAAAAAACGCGCCATGTCCTTCCGGTTCCCGATCGGCTGCTCAAATCGGGGAATCAATGGTTTATAATAAGTTCTTCTTTCTGGCCTAAAAAACGCGGTGCGGTGCCCAGAACGTACAAATCAAGAACTGCTTTTGCACGTGCAAAATATTCTCTGATTCTTACATTGCGGCTTTCCGCAAATGCAGGCTCTTCTGCCACCATGGCAACCGCGTCCAGATCGTAATACCTGCTGATAAATAGAGCACGATAACAGTGAAAAGGTTGCGTGATGATGATAATTTCGTCCTGACCAAACACCTCTTTGCTCCTGACGATTGAGTCAAGCGTTCTTAATCCCGCATAATCCAATGTAATTGCGGCTTCAGGCACGCCTTTACGCACGAGTGCCTTCTTCATTTCAAGAGGTTCGTTGTAATACTGCGTGCTGTTGTCGCCACTCAGGATAAAGTGCGCGACCTTTCCGGAAAAGTACAGGTCGGCTGCCGTCTGAATTCGCTTCTCGAAATAGGGATTTGGCCCGCCTTTCTGGGTTCGATGGCTTGTTCCCAGTACGAGGCCCACTTTCCGCGAGGGTACGCTTTCAACAGAATCAAAAACGTAATCCCTCGTACTAAGGATCATCCATGCGTTGACTCCTACAAGCGCTATCGCCAATACAAGAACGAGCAGGAGGAATACCTTCTTCGCCAGACGCATGGAGCCACTATAAACAGACCGTAAGTTAGGCAATTGTTCTCAAATACTCCCGCTCTATAATCTCTGATCGGCGTACAATCTTTCTATACCATTTCAACCGCAACTCGTCTTGTTCGTCTTCGGTCAGGCCGTATGGTATCCCGCTCGACCTAAGCTTCCCCGAAAGCACATAAACACACAAAGCCGCGCTGACCGAAATATTCATGCTTTCCGTAAAGCCATGCATCGGTATTGTAACCTGCACATCTCCGAGGGCAAGGGCATCGTCCGACAAGCCATGCAATTCGTTTCCGAACACCAATGCCATCGGTTCATCCGTAGTTACGCATTCGATTGGGACGCCCGAAGGATCGGGACTAATCGCCAGGATGCGATAACCCTTTTCACGTAATGCGGTAATGCAAGTACGGGTACGATCCTCACCCGTACGATAACGGTGAATGGTTAGCCATTTATGTGCACCCTTCAATACTTTTTTGTTATACCCGTAGCCCAGACTCTTTTCGATAACATGTACATCCTGTATGCCCATGCATTCGCAGGTGCGCATTACCGCGCTGAGGTTCTGCGACTGATATATATCCTCGAGCACGACGGTAATGCGTCGTGTTCGTTGCGCCAACACCTTTGAAATGAATTCCTTCTTGTGATCGGTTACGTACTGGGACAAATGTTGCAGTACAAGGCGTTCGGTTTCGTTCAGCATAACTTCGGGAGTTGATTGCCGGACTCAGGAAAAGAGGGCTCCGGCAACAGCGCCGGACATCATCGTTGCCAGCGACGCCGCCACCATGGCGCGAAGTCCCAGTCTGGACAAGTCGCCCTGGCGTGCGGGGGCCATCCCTCCTATTCCTCCGATCTGGATGGCAATGGAGCTAAAGTTAGCAAATCCGCACAACGCATATGTCGAGATCCGAATCGCCTTTTCACTCAATATCCCCGCTTCCTTCATCCGGGCAAGGTCGAGGTATGCTACGAATTCGTTGATAACTACCTTTTGCCCCAACAGACTTCCCACATGCAACGCTTCGTTCCAGTCGACACCAATAGCAAATGCAAAGATGCGAAACACCTGTCCCAGGATGTACTGAAGGGAGAATCCATTGTACGCACCCTGAGTAGTGCGCACAACAAATTCGTTAAGTCCGGTATAGGCACCTATGAAATCGACCAGTATCCAATTGAGGGCGTAGATGATGGCTATAAAGGCAAGCAGCATAGCGCCAATGTTGAGCGCAAGTTTGAGACCGTCCGAGGCGCCGGATGCCAGCGCGTCGATAAGATTTACGCCAATCTTTTCCTTGCTGACCTGCAGCCTTCGGTCGATTTGATCGTGTTGGGCTTCCGGGAATATGATCTTGGAAATTAAGATCGCGGCCGGCGCATTGATGATGGAGGCTCCGATCAGATAGCTGGCGAACATGGCGCGCTCCTCATGACTATCCCCGCCCAGGAAAGCGACGTACGCACCCAACACGCTTCCTGCAATTGTCGCCATGCCGCCCGTCATGAGACAGTGTAGTTCCGACTGTGTCATGCGGGCGATGAACGGCCGAACGAGCAATGGCGCCTCCGTTTGCCCCATGAAAATGTTGGCCGCAGCAGACAGGCTTTCTGAACCGGACAGCCGCATCGTTCGCGCCATGATCCAGGCAAATGCAAAGACGATCTTCTGAAGGACACCCAGGTAGTATAGTCCCGCAGTTATCGCAGAAAAGAAGATCACTGTTGGAAGGGCCTGGAAAGCAAAGAGGAATCCCAGGTTGTGTTTCACAGCAGGATCCCGCGTGCTGTCGCGCGCGAGGTCGCCGTAGAGAAACTCTGCGCCATCCTGGGCAAAACCCAGGAACGTAACGACCTTTGAGCTCACATACTGAAATGCCTGCTGCGTGGCCTCAACTTTTCCGGTGAGAAGTGCAAATGCGATCTGTAAAAGGATGCCGAAGCCGACAAGGCGCCAATCCACGGCGCGGCGGTTGCCCGAAAGTGCGTAAGCTATACCGATGATGAACGCGACGCCACCCAGGGCACGGAGGTAATCCATACTAAATCATTACCTGACCATCCGAACCATAACTATCTGAGCGTCAGAGTGAGGTACGCATCTTTTCAAAGTTATGCTGGACGGACTAATTTCTCTTGCTCAGCTCGTCCCTGATCTTAGCTGCACGTTCGTAGTCTTCCTTATCGATGGCCTCCTTGAGCAGCTCATTCAGTCGCTCGACTGAGTAGTTTTTCAGGTCGTCCTTACGGGGTGACTCGCGGCGCGCTCGTTGGGCTGGCGCCTTCTCCGTCTCTGCCTTTTCCTCTTCGGCCTCGTCGGTAAGCACGATACCCGCTTCCGCGAGAATGTTCTCGTACGTGAATATGGGCGAATCAAACCGAAGGCCTATGGCAATAGCGTCGGAAGGACGTGCGTCGATTTCAATTTTTTTCAACCCATCGGAACAGACAATCTTGGCAAAAAAGACGCCTTCCTTCAGATCTGATATGATGATTTCTTCAACGGTGAAGTGAAAGTTGTTGGCGAAGGATTTGAACAGGTCGTGGGTCATGGGCCTGTTCGGGATAATCTTTTCGATCTCAATGGCGATCGCCTGCGCTTCGAACATCCCGATGATGATCGGTAGTCGCCGGTTCCCCTCTGTTTCGCCCAGGACAAGCGCGAATGAGCCCGCCTGCGACTGACTTGAGGATAAGCCAAGGATTTCCAGTTTTATCTTCTTCACCCTCTTGCTGCTTTAATCGCTTCGGTTAATCGGGGTACCACTTCGAATGCGTCCCCAACAATTCCGTAGTCGGCCGCCTTGAAAAACGGCGCGTCCGGGTCTTTGTTTATCACGACAATATACTTCGAAGTATTCACGCCAGCCAAATGTTGTATGGCTCCCGAAATACCGACCGCAATATATAACTGTGGGCTGACTTTAACGCCGGTTTGGCCAACGTGTTCGTGGTGTGGCCTCCAGCCCATATCCGATACCGGTTTACTGCAGCCCGTTGCAGCGCCCAATTCCTTTGCAAGCGCCTCCAGCAAGCCCCAGTGTTCGGGACCTTTCATTCCCCGTCCGCCGGAGACAACAATTTCCGCTTCCGGAAGCAGGACGTCTCCGGTGGCTTTTTCCGTCCCGGTAACCTTGATCCTGAAATCTTCATCCCTGATTTCAGGGGTAAAGGCTTCGACGGCGGCAGATCCGCCACTACCCGTGGCTTCCGCGGCATTCTTCCGGATCGCAATCACCTTCTTTGGTTTGGACAGTTCAACCCAGCAGTATGCTTTGCCGGAATAAATGCTCCGCTTTACAGCAAAGCCGGAAGACGTATCGGGCAATGCCACGACGTTTGTTGCGAGACTCGCATCTACTGCCGCTGCAACCTGCGCCGCAATTGGTGTACCAAGCGAAGAATTTGCCAGGACCAGCACGTCGGCGGCGGTATGTCCCATTGCCTGTGCAATAACATGCGCATAGGCCTGAATCACTTCCTGGTTCAGACGATCATCGGCGGCATGCAATACCTTTGACGCTCCGAATTTTCCCAGCGCGGTCAATTCGTCAGCCTCTACCCTGCCAAGGGCAAGCGCAGTGACAGTGCCGCCCAAACCTGCCGCATAGGCAACAGCTTCGTGAGATGTCTTCTTTACTTTTCCTTGATTCGACTCAACGAAAACGAGAACGTGCATACTGTGCTAGTTTCAGATTCTACAGAACTTTTGCCTCCGTCTTGAGGAGGTGTACCAGCTCTTCTACTTTGTCGGGCGAAATGAGTTTGACCGCGCCTTTCGGTGGTGGCAATTCGAATCGCTGGAGTTTGACTCCGCTTTCTACTGCCACCGGAGGTACAACTTTTAGCGGCTTCGTGCGTGCAGACATGATTCCCCTCATGTTGGGAATCTTCCACTCGGCAATCGGCTCCTGACACCCCGCAATGAGCGGCATTGACGCTTCCACCTGCTCGGTACCGCCTTCAATTTCCCGAACCATCTTTACGGTACTGCCATCGAGGTCAAGTTTCATAACAGGTGAAACAGCTGGCACGTTCAGCATCGCGCCTACAAGTGCATGCACAACTCCACTATTATAGTCGATAGACTCTCTTCCCATCAGGATCAGATCGTATGTATCTGCCTTCGCCTGCGCCGCTATCTGGGCAGCAACAAAAAAGGAATCTACAGGTTCGGCGTCAACCCGTATGGCGTCGTCCGCTCCGATGGCCAGTGCCTTGCGTATTGTCGGTTCTGTTTCTGCCAGCCCTACATTGAGTACGGTAACGGTCGCTCCGGTCGCCTCCTTCAACTCGATGGCACGTGCCAGTGCGTAGTCGTCATATGGGCCGATAATAAACTGTACGCCCTTCGTATCAAACTTAGTGTTGTTATCCGTAAAGGCGATACGTGAAGTCGTGTCAGGTACGTGAGAAATACAAACCAGAATTTTCATTTCACGTTCGGGTTATGATTACCGTCTTTCGCATCACGAGGTGGCCACGGTGATTACTTTTTCAAAAGTTCATGTGCCGAGTTTCCCCGACGATCTAAAAGGCGAAGCGGCCTGAATATTTCCTAAACGGGGTCAAGATAAACGATAAAATCCGAAATTCGAACCGCGGAAAATTAAAAAAGGGATGAATTCCGAGCGCCTCAAAATGCTTCACCAGTTCGCGAATGAAGAACCGGGAAACCCGTTCAACTGGTATGCGCTTGCCCTGGAGTACCGCCAGTCCGATCCCGCTCAGGCATCCATGCTGTTTGACAAGCTATTGACTGAGTTCGAAACATATTTGCCCACTTACTACATGGCCGCAACCCATTACGTCGAACACGGCAATACCGAAAAAGCAGTTAGCATATTCCGTAAGGGAATTGAAATTGCGCAACAACAGGGCGACCGCAAAGCCATGGGCGAGCTTCGCTCCGGTCTTGACGAACTGTTGTTCGAATGAGCTAGTTGTTGGGGGCGCCGTCGTCAACCCAGCACGCAATAAGGTCAATTTGCTCCTGAGGAATCGAACCTTCAAACGGCATACTTTTGTCCTGGGTATACTCCTTCATTTTCTGCGCATAAAATTTTGCCTTATCGTAATGGCTAAGGTCCGGACGAACAAGTCCGTCATGGCATCCCGAAAGTGCACAGCTTGCTTTCACGATCGGTAGTATGTCATCTTTCCAGCTTACACCCGTATTACCCCGCGGTATCGTAACATTGAGTTGCATTTCACAACCACTACCGTCGCGCACCGAAATGACATGTGGACCTCTCTTAAGGCCCTCAAAAATGTTAATGGCACCGTAGGGACCATCGGCCAGGCGATACTCGTACGGTGGCGTACCTTCGGATACTTCCACGGTGACAGCGCCTGTTCCTTCCAGGCATGATGTGTCAGGAGAAAGGTCGGTTGTAACGGCTAACCCGGGAGATGGCACGGTGACGTTTGGAACCTGGGCTGTACATCCGTTGGCGTCTGTAACCGAGACGGTGTAAATACCCGGACTCAAACCGTCGAGCACAGGTTCATCCTGTCCCGATCCACCAACCGAATATTTGTACGGCTCTGCTCCACCTGATGCCAACACCGTAATCGATCCGTCGCTTGCATCACACGCGCTCGCCGGCTGAACCGTTTCAACGCCAAGCGCAAGCGTAGACGTAGTACAATCGAATGCTTCAGGGATGTCATTGTCCGAGCAGCCAACGACGGCATAGACGAAGCAAATGATGCACGCTAAACGTTTCATGATAACACTAACGTGCAATCTAGGCGACGGAAAGCTATTGATGGAGCGGTTTTCGGAGTGGATAGCGAATACGTCGGTGAACGAACGAGATGGAGGTATTTAGGACACTCCAACACTTCAACCTAACCGTAAAGCGGCCGCAGGCCTGCTTTACGGCAACACTCACCTTATCACGTAATTAATCAGCGTCCCAATCTGCCCTATCGTAATCCTTATCTCATCATCAGGTTCGAGGGTGAATTCATGAGAAGGAACGATACCCGTTCCGGTCATGATAAGGCATCCGTGCGGGAAGGTGCATTCGCGAAATACGAAAGAGACGAGCTCGGTTGGTGTGCGCTTCATCTGGTCTATTCCGACGTTACCTTCAAAAACGACTTTGCCGCTGCGAAGGATTTCCATTTGAATTTTGGTGTCGGACGGAAGCGGACCATCCGGAACATAGACGCAAGGCCCTACTGAAGCACAACCGTCGTATGTTTTTGCCTGCGGAAGGTACAGCGGATTTTCACCTTCGATGCTGCGGGAACTCATGTCATTCCCAATAGTATAGCCAACGATCGTTCCTGATGAGGTAACGACAAGAGTGAGTTCAGGCTCGGGTGCATCCCACGTGGAGTCTTTGCGGATCCTGACTTTTCCTCCGTGAGGTACGATGCGATGGTTTGTCGTCTTGAAAAAAACTTCAGGTCTTTCTGCTTCATACACCCGCGCGTAGAAGTCGCCACCACCTGCCGCTTTCGACTCTTCCTGACGTCCTACCTTGCTGCGCAGGTACGTGACGCCGCATGCCCATAGTTCCTGATTTTGAATGGGTGGCTGAATGCCATCGCGGATGAGGCTGCCCGGGTCATCTACCTGTGGCAGCTTGTCTGTGAGTGACGAAAGCTTGGTCCTCAGGTTATCGTCGTTAATAAAGGTGTCCCAATCTTCCTGGTGGAGGCAGAATTTGCTGCCGCGTTCAATAAGAATTCCCTTGGTGGTTTTGTATACTTTCATTGTGTTATGTTGACTGTTCTGCCTCGATGATATTTCATCTTGTTGCGCGCCAATATGTGGTGTACCCCGAAAACAGGTTTCCTGTGGCGCGCTATTTTTCTAGCGTTCTTTTCCCGGGACTAAAGTCCCGGGCTACAAACATATCGCCCCTACGGGGCTAATTCTTCGCACTCACACTCACTCTCACTCTTACTATCCTCCGGTACACTGAGACGCGCAAATTCCGCGTCTCTACCATCTCCCACTGATCACGGATCTTCGGTTATTCCTGTGGCGCGCTTTTTTTCTTAGCGTTCCTTCCCGGGATTAAAGTCCCGGGCTACAAACATATCGCCCCTACGGGGCTAACTCTTCGCACTCACACTCACTCTCACTCTCACACTTACTCTCACTCCCACTATCCTACCCTACCTCCCGATTGCTATCGGGACCACCCACCATCGATCACCGATTGCCCTAATGCAAATCCCGCGTTACCTCAGCACCCGATCCGCCCCTAAGCACATCCAGGTCCGCACCCAGGTGGGCTTGTTGTACGTGGTCTATGTAGAACTTAACATAGCCGCGGGTGGCCATTGGCGGAGGAGGTGTCCAGGCTTTTCGTCTGCGCTCGAGTTCTTCATCGCTGACATCAAGGTGCAGCCTGCGATTCTCGACATCAAGTTCGATCATGTCGCCGTCCTGAACGAGGGCGAGCGTTCCTCCAATGGCTGATTCCGGAGACACGTGCAGGACAACAGTACCATAAGCGGTTCCGCTCATGCGACCATCAGAAATCCGTACAATGTCTTTCACTCCCTTCCGGAGCAGCTTCTCCGGTAGGTCCACGTTTCCTACTTCAGGCATTCCCGGATATCCTTTCGGACCAACCCCTTTCAGCACAATGACAGAATCTTCATCGATGGGAAGATTGGGGTCATCAATCCTGCTGTGATAGTCTTCAATGGTTTCAAACACCACAGCCCTACCGCGGTGCTTCATCAGCCTTTTGGATGCGGCAGACGGCTTGATCACTGCGCCATCGGGACAAAGGTTTCCACGAAGGACAGCGATACCAGCCTCAGGCTGTAAAGGATTGTCGATCGATGCAATCACTTCCCGGTTGTAGCATATAGCGTTCGCATTGTTCTCGCCAATCGTCTTGCCGTTAACCGTGACGGCATCGGAGTGGATAATGTCTTTCAGTTCGTTAAGGACCACGGGAAGACCTCCTGCATAGAAGAAGTCCTCCATGAGATATTTTCCTGAAGGTTTGAGATTGACCAGCAAGGGTATCCGACTACCGAGCCGATCGAAGTCGTCTAGCTCCAGTGGCACGCCAATCCTCCCGGCAATCGCCAGTAAGTGAATGATGAGGTTCGTCGAGCCACCCACAGCAGCGTTCACCATGATGGCATTCTCAAAAGCTTTCCGGGTGAGGATTTTGGAGAGCCGAAGATCTTCGCGCACCATTTCGACGATGCGGCGTCCGGACATTTGTGCCAAAACTTTTTTGCGTGAGTCGACCGCCGGTATGGCCGCCGCGCCTGGAAGCGTAAGTCCCAACGCTTCGACCATGCATGCCATCGTCGAGGCAGTTCCCATGGTCATACAGTGGCCGCTGCTGCGGGCAGCACAAATCTCCGCTTCGAGTATATCGAGTTCAGTGTAGTTTTCTACAGTTTGCTTTTCCTTGATCAGCCAGTTGAAAGATCCGGAACCGATAGGTTCTCCACGAAATCTGCCATTCAGCATAGGGCCACCGGGCACGACGAGCGTGGGAAGATCAACGCTACATGCACCCATCACCGTCGACGGCGTCGTTTTATCGCATCCGGTCAGGAGCACGACACCATCCAGGGGATTTGCCCGAATGGATTCCTCGACGTCCATGCTGGCCAGATTGCGAAAGAGCATCGTGGTGGGTCGCATGATCGTCTCGCCAAGCGAGGTTACAGGGAACTCAAGAGGGAAACCTCCGGCTTCAGCTACACCACGCTTGACAAGTTCAGCAAAGTCGCGCAGGTGACCATTACACGGTGTGAGCTCAGACCAGGTATTACAAATGCCAATGACGGGTTTGCCACGAAAGTAGTCGTCAGGGTATCCCTGGTTGCGCAACCAGGAACGGTGTACAAATCCCATCTTGTCCGACTTTCCAAACCAGTCGTAACTCCTGAGTTTTTGTTTCATCCAGCTGTTGGGTTAAATCGCCGCTATAGTTAGTGAAATTGTGCCAAATATGGAAGTATGCTATGCAAACTCGGCACTCGGATGGTACGAAGTAAGAGGTAATCGGTGGGGTACCCGTGTAGAGACGTTGCACGCAACGTCTCTACTATTACGATCAGGCAATCGGTGATCCCGATAGCTATCGGGAGATAGTAGAGACGCGCAACCTGCGCGTCTCCCGGTCAATGTCAGTGTGAGAGTGAAGAACGAAGCCCCGTAGGGGCGATATGTTTGTAGCCGGGACTTTAGTCCCGGGAAAGAGTTAGAAAAACGGTCGTGCGCCACAGGGAATCTGTTTTCGAGGTACACCTCGTATTGGCGCGCAACGAGATGAAATATCATCGGGGTGGAAGGCGGTGTGAGAACGAGAGAGAGTGCGAGGTATACTACCCAGCCGGCCGCAAATCAAATGCGACGCGCACGTCGATTACTTCTGCGATGTTTCGGGAGACGATGCTGGGGATTGTGATTTTGAAATCTTTGACGCGCAGTGGAAATGAACCGCTTGCGCGAATGGTGTTATCCTGGACAACTAACTCGACATCGGTGGTCAGGGGGTGCGTTTCTCCGTGAATGGTAATCTTGCCTTCAACTTTCGCGGTGTATGTTCCGTTTTGACTCAGGTTGATATCGGCAAGGTTCGTGATCTTTCCGGCAAACGTAGCCTTCGGATACTTGTCCGATTCGACATACTTTTCGTTGAAGTGTTCCTGCATGAGCGCCTTCTCGAACTGGAAGGACTTCATCAGCATCGAGGCAGCAACTTCACCGGAAGCGGCATCAAGGACGCACAACGCCTGGTCGGTATGCGCTTCGATATCCTCAAGGGGCGCTTTGGAATAAAAAGAGGCGCGACCCGCGCGATCCAGGTAGCGCTGCGCCAGCAGGGGTTGCGTGAGCACAACCAGCATAGCGATACAGAGCAGTCTATGGCTCATTGGGCACAATTTTGCAGTCAACAAGGACAACATCCAAAAGACGGCCGGAACAAATACCGCGCACAGTCAGCGCATCACCGGCGCGCAAACCGTAGGCCATGGAGTCCTGCTCGTGTTCCAAAGTACAACTCACCCGGCTCACGGTGGTGGTATCCCCTAACAATAATACAAAACTGCTTTGCTTTTCTATAACTTCAGCGACCGTACCGCTTACTTCGAGCACTTTTCCGACGTATTTGTCGTTGGCCGCACGTTCATCCTCTTCGAATGCCATGATAAGGTCGGACGCGTCTACCAATAAATCCGGCTTATCTACCGACCGATGCGGCTTGTTGAACACAAAGTATACGGCCCCAACACCCAGAAGTACAACGACGAGTATGCCACCCAGAATTTTCTTAATCATCATACTCAGTTTTGAATTGCACCATCATCTACCCAGCACGCAATTGCATCGATCTGTGCTTGCGTAAGAGTTCCCTCGTCAGGCATCGTTCGATCGCCTGTCAGCTTCTTTATGTTCGCGGCGTTATCCTGAATGTTCTTGAATACCCGGAAATCCGGGAACTGGTTGCCGTTGTGGCAATCGTTTATTGCACATGAACTCGTGATTATAGGCTGAATGTCAGCAGCAAAGCTGATCCCAGACTTAACCCGAACAACCTGGAAGGATTCACAATCTGTAGCATCACGAATGGTTACAGTATATTCACCTGCTGCAAGGCCGGTGAATGTAGGATCGGCCTGAAACGGTCCGCCGTCAATGCTGTACTCATAAGGTCCCTCGCCTCCATCTGGAGTAACGGTGATCGTGCCCGCTGCTGTCCCGCATCCTGCATCCGTGCTGGCGAGGCTCAGGTTTACACCTTCCTTGTTGGTAACGGTTTGCAAAACGCTTGCCTCGCAGCCGTTTTCATCGCGAACAATTATTGTATACGATCCTGATGACAGCGATTCGAAAAATGGTTCCTCGCCAAATGGCCCACCATTGATACTGTATTCATACGTTCCCGATCCACCCGTTGCGGCTACGGCAATGAACCCATTGCTTTCACCGCACTCCGCCTCTCCTACTTCTGTCACTGTAACGGCCGGCCCCTCTGTCGAGCAATCTACGGGTGGCTTAAGATCGTCTGACGCGCACCCCACACCAACCAAAAGACTCACGAACACAAATCTGTTCAATCGCAAATTCATCATACGTCAATGTTGTTCTCCTGCTTACAATGTTAGTTAAACCTGATGAGGAGCCCCCGGGATTCGGCAGGATACCAGAACCTATGTCGGGCGAATCGTGGCAGCCCATCCAGCCGCCCCGGGGGCAAGCACTCATCATTGTCTTTGATATTTTTTAATCTGCATTCGATCCAATGTTTCCCCGAGCGATAATCGTTCCGAGGTTGTCGGCGCTCAGGTGAACCTGGACATACCCGTTATATACTATCATATCGTCGTAAGTGAAAAGCTCTCCATCCCTGTTTCCTGTAACCTGTGTCTTGCTGATGCCTGTCGCTCCGTTCACATTTGTCAGGTCGATGGCGATCGGACCGCCTTCCTCTACACTGTTATTGTGAATGTGCGCCGGATGATCGCCTCCTGCCGTAGTGCCTTCCAATTCAATCGTCACAAGAGTTGTGCCGTTGACACGCTTTGCAAATGTTACCGTTCCGCTGATACCCGGATCAGAAGCGCTTTCAAGAATGTACTCAACCTCATCTCCCGTAAGGGCATTTTGGCCGATGTCTCCCTGGGCGATTAATGTACCGAGGTTATCGCTGCTCAGGTGGACCTGCGCATAGCCGTTAAAGGTTATCAGGTCGTCGTACGTTACGGGCGTATCGTCGTTAAGCTTCCTTATCGTAGTCTTGCTGATACCCGTTGCGCCCACAACGGGCTTAAAGTCAACCGCAATACCTCCACCCTCAGCAGCTGTGTTGTTGTGGATGTGCGCCGGGTGCGAGTTGCCATCCGTAGTTCCCTCAAGCTGAATTGTCACGAGCGTAAACCCGTTCTTGCGTTTTGCGAAAGTGGCAGTGCCGTGAATGTTAGGGTCGGATACAGGTCCCAGATCATACACTTCTGATTCACCGGTCAGTTCATTGCCACCGATGTCGCCCTGGGCAATGAAAGTACCCATGTTGTCGGTGCTGAGGTGTACCTGTGCGTATCCGTCGAAGTTGAGCATTTCATCATACGTGATAGCAGTTCCATTGTTTAGCTGAGTGACATTGGTGACGCTCATCCCGGTCGCTCCGTCAACTGCGTTGAGGTCAATGGCAATACCACCTCCCTCTGCTGCAGAGTTATTGTGAATATGTGCAGGGTGTGAATTGCCCGCTGATGTACCGTCGAGCATGATGGTCACAACGGTTTCTCCGTTTTCCCGCTCCTCGAAGAGTATGCTGCCATCAATATTGGGATCGGCGACGGGTGAGAGCGGATAGCTTTTCGACTCGCCCGTAAGGACGTTTCCGCCAATGTCACCCTGAGCTATGAGCGTTCCCAGATTGTCAGGTGCGGCATGGACGTTGACGTGCCCATCAAACTGGATAAGTTCTTCGTACGTTACCGGCGATCCGTCGTTCCATGCGGTTACTACCGTTTCACTTCTTCCCGTTGCGCCTTCTACGTTTTCAAGGTCGAGTACGATAGAGCCGCCAACAACGGAGTTGTCGGCATGGATATGTGCGGGATGGTTACCGCCCGACTGTGTGCCATTCAGTTGAATCACCACGAGCACACTGTTGTCCGACTGTTTGGAAAACGTAACGTTGCCGCTAATACCGGGGTTCGACACGGAGTGTAGTTCATAAACGGTGTTGTCGCCAGTGAGCGATGGTCCCGAATCGTCGTCGCAACTGCTGAATCCCAGGACCAGAAAGGTAACGGCGACCAGGCGTCCGGAAAGTTGTAATAAGGTTTTCATAGGGCTGTTTGTTTTGTCAAGGGTAAATGATTCCCTGTCGACCGGATTTTCACCGGTCGTGGTTAATGTGTGCAGGTCTGGGTTTAGAGGTTAGCGCTGGGTTTAGGGACCCTGGAGTGTAGGAGGATGCTTGTTGGCCTTTTTCGCAAAGTGGTACCGGGCGGCAAACATCACCCCCGCGCTATACAGGTCGATGTCAGCCCATCCCATACCTTCCAGGGGCAACTTGAAATAAGGCTCCACCCCCAGAGAAAGAGTACGCGTAGCCTTGAAGTCCAGGCCCGCGGAGAGGGTGCCGATTCCAAACCACAATGTCGACGGCTTCTTGCCCGTCCAGCCATTGACGGCGCCCGGATTCGGCGTATCAAAATGGTAATAGTACTCTTCGCTTCTTACAAAGTAACTCGACATTCCCGCGCTCGCGAACAGGCGCGTGCGCCTGGTGCTCACGATATCAAACGTGACAGCGACGGGCACTTCATACATGGAACACGTACCGTCAATTCTATCCGGCACAATTCCATTCGTGAGGGCTTTCCAGTATCCGTAGGGAGGACGGTATTCCGCGCCTTCGCCCCAGTATTTCTTGTTGGTGTACAGGACGCCGGTAGTTATTCCCCACCGTGGAAGTACCTGATAGGTGAGGTATGCGCCCATAGCGTCTCCCGTACCCATTGCGCCCCCTCTCGCTGTCCTGCTGAAATCAGGTGCTGCAACGACAGCGATGGAGAAGCGACCGCGATTTTCGTCGAATTGCGAACGCTGCGGTGCTGGGGCTTCAAGTGCATCGGCGGAAACTTCCACCGATGCACTATCCGCAAGTTGAGTCTGCGCCTGCGACACTTGTTCATCGTCACTCGTTGCGTTCACAGTGCGGTCAGCCAACGCACCTGACTCAACCTGCGTATGATTAAAGCCAGACACATCCGACAGGTCTTTTTTAATGTCGTTGTTGCCGATGTCTGGTGTACTCGAAAGATCCTCATTGGGATCAATCCTGTTATCCGCATTTGCAATGCGCTCCGCATCCGGCAAGTTCCCATCGCGGACGTCCGATGCAGACGCGATTTCGTTACGTGGTCTTACAGGAGCAGACGTATTCGCCTGAGCACGCGACATAGATTCACGATCCGGTTGCGTATTGCGATCCATTTGAGCGTCATCTTGGGCGACGCCGGGTGTAACACGCTCGCGCACCTTCGACTCATCTTCTGCAAGGGACTCAAAGAGTTGAACTTCATCCTGTGTCTGAGCATCGCGTTGTTCCTCTGGAGTTACGGCGATTCCGGAGTCAACACCTGCTGCAGTGTCGGTGACAACCGCATCTGTAGTTTGTCCACGTGGCAGCAAGAGCCACGTCGCTACTACGGCAGCTACTACGGCAAGTCCCACCAACACCTTCCGGCCATGCGTACTAAACCACCCGGCTGGGCGCACTGGCTGCTGTGCGTCAAGCATTCGCTCCAGCTTCTTCCAGTCCTCCTCGTTGTACTCCAGGTCGTGCTGACGCGTGGCTTTCCGAAAAAACTCCTCGAGGCTATCGTTATCCTTTATCGACATAATCTGTTTCAAAGAATTTATTCAGAATTCTCCGAAGCTGCTCCTTGGCTTTAAACAAATTCGATTTTGAAGTTCCCACAGAGACACCCAACATGTTTGCGATCTCCTCATGCTTGTATCCTTCGATCACATGGAGATTAAAGACCGTTCGATACGCGGGCGGCAGCTTGCGAAGCATCTGAACTATTTCATCGTAGGTTATTCCTGACAACACTTTTTCTTCATTTGCGCTTTGCCCTGCTGAGTCAAGTTCTTCGGCTTTAAGCGCGCGATTTTTCTGGTGATAATGATTGATGGCGGTATTCACAATAATTCTGCGCAGCCAAGGTTTGAAAGGGCGCTTTAAATCAAACTTTGCGATGTTCTGAAATACTTTCATAAATCCGTCATTAAGAATTTCCGCTGCTTCGTCACGGTTGTCGGCATACCGCAAACAGATGCTCATACCATAGGCGTAAAACTCCTGGTATAGAAGCTTCTGACTGCTGCGGTCGTGCTTTCTGCAACCGATCAACAGCTTGACAACTTTTTTCTCCTTCTTATCCAAATGGGCTGCTTGGTTACTGGTCCATACAGGCATTCCCTGCGGAGGGTTGCCTGCGGGGATCTCATGTAATTTAACCCTAAAAAGACCAATCCCCCCTTAGTCCTTGAATTCCTGCGCAAATACCGGTACCTTATAGCAAATGAAACCGCCCATGAAAGCATTGCACCTTTTGTCCTGTTTGTTGATCACGACGGCCGTACACGTCGCGGCACAAACCCCTGATCCATCCGTCCGCATCAAGACTGCCGTGCTCGCAGCTCCGGAAGAATTCCGTGATGGCGCTACCGTCCTCGGCGTCGATGCTAATGGTGAAATGGTGGTATTGCGAAAAGGCACCAACGAAATGATTTGTCTCGCCGATGACCCAACGAAGAAAGGACTCAATGTTTCATGCTATCACCGCGATCTTGAACCCTTCATGGCGCGCGGTCGGGCCTTGCAAAAGGAAGGCAAGTCTTTCCAGGAAATATTTGACATCCGCGAAGCTGAAGTAAAGTCCGGTAAGCTGGCCATGCCCAAATCGCCCACAACTCTTTTCGTGTACACCGCACCTGAAGACAAATTCAACGAACAAACCGGCGAGGTTTCTGACGGCTACCTGCGGTACGTTGTCTACATCCCCTACGCAACAGCCGAAAGTACCGGCCTTCCCCTCAAACCCTATGCGCCAGGCATGCCGTGGATTATGGACCCGGGAACGCACAGAGCGCATATTATGATCAATCCGCCGAAGTAACTGCGAAGCACTTTTTTGCGTGCAAGCCAGATAGATCGTGCAGCTGTCCCGGGGGTCCTTCGCTCGCGCCATCAACCCACGCCCACCGCTCAGGATGACAGGTGCTTTCTATTTCTCACACGCCCCATCGAGTTCCGACAACTTAAACACATCAACACATCAACACTTGCGCACATTATTAATATTGCATTCTTTTTTCCAACATTGTACCTATGTGGCTGTTTCTGAAAGACCAGAGTCTGTTGATTTGGCTGGGTGTGATTGCATTCGGCCTGTTTGCTGCAGTTCGGGTTGTGCTGGAGACCCGCAGTCCTTCCAAAACCGCCGCTTATCTTTTGCTGATCATCCTGTTTCCCGTAGGCGGCCCCCTGCTGTATTTTCTCGTTGGCGTAAACTACCGCAAGCGCCGCATCTACAGCAAGAAGCTCATCCGCAATACGAACCTCTTCAACCAGGTTCGTGATACCATCCAACGAGACTCGCTCGAGGTTCGGGAACGGTATCCCCACTTGTCACGCGAGAACGACGATCTTATTAACCTTCTGCTTGGGGAGTCACTCTCACCCCTTTCCGAAAATCGCGTCACGATTCTCCTCAACGGTGAACAAAAGTTTCCCGCACTCCTCGACGCAATCGAGAAAGCGAAAAAATTCATCCACCTTGAATACTACATCTTCGAAGAAGATCAAACCGGTACGCAGATCAAAGACGCGCTGATTAAGAAAGCGCGCGAAGGTGTAAAAGTGCGAATTATCTTTGACGACTTCGGAAGCCACCGGCTGTGGAGAAATTTCGTCGACGAGTTTCGGGAGAACGGCGTCGAAATCTATCCGTTCTTTCGCATCCACTTCGTACTCTTCGCAAACCGGATCAACTTCCGCGATCACCGAAAGGTTGTCATCATTGATGGCACTGTGGGATTTCTTGGTGGGATGAATATAGCCGACCGGTATGTAAACGGTCTTGTCGACAACAAGTACTGGCGCGATACCCATGTGAAGATCGAAGGACGCGCCGTCCTCACCCTGCAATACCATTTCCTGTCGAACTGGAACTTCTGCTCCGGACAAAGCCTGGGATTGAGTCCCGATCTTTTCCCGGACACTCCGCCCCTACCCGAATACAAAGACCTCGTGCAAATCGTCACGGGCGGTCCCGACTATCCTCGCCCCAGCATTATGCTCTCGTACTTCACCGCGATCATGCTGGCGAAGAAATGCGTGTACATCACGACGCCGTACTTTATCCCGAACGAGACGATGACGAATGCCATCAAGCAGGCAGCGTTTAGTGGTAAAGAAGTCCGCGTGTTGATCCCCGAACGGTCCGATTCTGCCTTTGTTGATGCCGCGTCGCGGTTTTATTTCCTCGACCTGCTTGAGTCGGGTGTAAAAATCCACTTGTACACGAAGGGATTGATCCACGCAAAGACGATGGTTGTCGACGACACGCTTTCGATAGTAGGCACAGCTAATATGGACTTGCGGAGTTTTGAATTGAACTTCGAGATCAACGCCATCATATACAGCGAACGCGTCAATGCCGAGATGAAGGAAACGTTCTGGAAGGATCTTGAGCACAGTTACATGCTTGATCCGGATGAATGGCTCAATAGAAACAAGTTCCGGATATTCCTGGAGGGACTTGCGCGTATCCTGGCGCCGTTGCTCTGAGCGTCAGGTAATCCAGCGCAGCGTCTGACCTTTCAGTGTATTCTCAAAAGGTGTGCCCTCGGCGATCGAAACGTTCCACTGCTTCTTTAACTCGTAGTACCACCGTGCCTGGGTATCGGGGTCACCCAACAGCATGAGCGTTGGATTGGTCTCAAGACCTTTCGCAAGTTTTCGGAACACAGCGAGATCCTGACCGATAAACTTTTGCCCTAGCCTCCGCAGCGGCAGCCACAACACACGGGCGAGTCCAAGCGTCGTATAAAAAATGTGATTCAGTTCAGTGTGTGAGGAATCGATGGGTGTGAGTGTCGTGATAGAGATCACCTCATGCTTCTCCCCTGCCCTGATGTGTTCGACGCGATTACCCGGCAACTGGAATGTGATTTCCGTCGACGTTCCACCCTTTAACACAGAGTATCCTTTCGAATTCGACGAAGGCTTGTGTCGCACCATGCGGAAGCCGAGCCCGTAGGGTTCAAAGGTTTTTTCCTTGAGTTTGAGATTTTTCGCGGAACGCCAGAACCACGACTGGTGAACAAATGTGACGTGAGCGGGGTCGATAAGTCCGATGACCGCATGATCAATATTGGTCGGGAGCGTCACGGTGTCGACATACCAGAATTTCTTCGTGGGGTCTAGTAGCAAGTCCGGAAAGTGTTTGTTCGCACCCTCAAGCTTTAACTTGTTCTGGGGAATATATACCCACACGGTGCCGTTCACTTCACGACAAGGGTAGCGAAAGACCTTGATTTTGGAAACGTCGATGCGGTCATCAGCAAGCGCTGGAATTTTCCTACAC
>DATCLO010000201.1:0-8864 GCA_036563875.1 Cyclobacteriaceae bacterium | reverse complement strand
TGGAAGAGAAGCGATTGCCGTACTGGGAAGCAACCCCAGAATCGAAATGGTGCTGATGGACATCATGATGCCTGAAATGGATGGCTACGAAACGATCCAGAAGATCAGGCGGGAACATAAGAACAGTACACTGCCAGTTATAGCCGTCACAGCAAAGGCCATGAAGGGCGACCGTCAAAAGTGCATTGAAGCGGGCGCCTCCGATTATATCACCAAGCCGCTGAAGATTGATCAACTGCTGGCGCTTATGCGACTATGGTTTTATAAAGGTTAACCCGAGATATGACGAAATCAAAATTGCTGCTGATAGACGACCGCGAAGACAACCTGATGTCAATAGAGGCGATACTTGAACCTGCAGGCTATCGTTTTGTGAAGGCGCAATCGGGTCAGGAGGCGCTGCGCATACTCTTAAAGGAATATGACTTTTCCCTGATCCTGATGGACGTGCGAATGCCGCACCAAAGTGGCTTCGAAACTGCCGCCATGATCTATGAACGCGATAGGTTGAAGCACATCCCCATCATTTTCATTACTGCCAACAACTTTGGAGATGAAGAACTCTTTAAGGGATATCAAGCCGGTGCAGTGGATTACATTTACAAACCCGTTAATCCCGCTGTCCTTCGCGCCAAAGTAGCTGTATTCGTTGATCTTTATGAGAAGAACAAGCGGCTCCAGCAGCAGGAGAAAAGTCTGCTTATCGCAAATCAGAAACTGGAACGGGAAATACGCGAGCGCATCGCGTCTGAGGAAAAGATACAAAAGCTGAATCGTCAACTCATGCAGAACATTCAGCACCTGGAGGCGGTCAATCAGGAATTGGATCGGTTTGCTTTCATGGCTTCGCACGACCTGCAGGAGCCTTTGAGAAAGATCAGACTATTCTCGAGCAAGTTTCTCGCGAGGAACAGGAGGGATAACAACGCGGCTGGGTTGGAAGATATCGATCGCATTCAGAAGTCGGCCGAAAGGATGCAGCGCCTGATCCGCGACATCCTAACCATGGCCAGGGTGTCGGGCAATCCTGAAGATTTTGAACCAACCGATCTAAACGATCTAATTGCTGAGATCATCGACGAATCAAGCGAAAAGATAGAATCGCTTTCTGCCCGGATCATTGTCGACAAGCTTCCCCTCGTTCACGTGCATCAGGGGCTTATACGGTTACTCTTCCGGAATCTCATCGGCAATGCGCTGAAGTTTACCCGCGAGAATGTTGCGCCAGTGATTCACATATATGCCGAGGTGCCACATAATCAAATGAGGGAGCCACGAAATGATTTTTGCACGATATGCGTGAAGGACAATGGCATCGGTTTCGATCCGCAGTTCTCCGAAGAGATTTTTGGAATGTTCACCCGTCTTCATCCCGATTTAAAAGAAGGGACGGGCTTAGGACTGGCGCTCTGCAAGCGCATCGTGCAGCATCACCGTGGAAATATTACCGCAACCAGCAACAACAATGAGGGCGCGACGTTCACGTTTTCGCTGCCCAGACAAAGTCCACCCCAGAAAAAGAAGGTAATTCCGGCGGGTTATCCGCTTACGCGGAGAGGTTGACCGCGATCACGTGCGTGGTCGGGTTTTTGCAAAATCCCTGGCATGAAGAAATTGAGCTTCTACGGCGGGGTATTGAGAGAAGCCCTCAAGCGCTGGTTTGATCGTGATCCATTCCGCAGCAGCACGGTCATTGCGTACTACAGCCTCTTTTCATTGCCCGGCCTCCTGATCGTTTTAATTACTGCATTAGGGTATGTGTACGGAACGGAACAAGTCACGGATAAAATTATCGGTCAAATACAGGGCGTTGTCGGCACTAAAGTCGCCGGCGACGTGCGGGCCATTGCTGCCCAGGCAGCGGAGCTGAAAGACAACACTTTTGCGTACGTGGCAGGCATCGTCGCAATTCTTTTCGGCGCCACCGGCGTGTTCTACCATCTTCAGCAGTCACTTAACACAATCTGGGAAGTGAAACCAAAACCCAAACAGCGATTTCTGAAATTGCTTCGCGACAGGCTTTTCTCTTTCGGCATCGTACTGGCCATCGGCTTTTTGCTGCTGATCTCCTTTGCCATTTCCACCATGATCGCCGCGCTTAGTGAGTGGGTAACGCAGAGCATCTCGGAATCACTGACTATTCTCTTTCATGCTTTGGATATTCTCCTATCGCTCGGCATCATTACGGTGCTGTTCGCAACCATCTACAAGTTTTTGCCAGATGTGAAGATTTCATGGCGCCACGTGTGGGGCGGCGCCATTATCACTTCATTACTATTCGTAATAGCAAAATTTGCCCTGGGTCTCTACTTTGGTCTCAATGATCCTGGTTCAGCCTATGGAGCTGCTGGTTCCATTATCCTCATCCTGCTGTGGTCGAGTTATTCGGGCATGATCCTGCTCCTTGGCGCAGAGTTCACCCACGTGCATACGATGCATACAAACGAAGTAGTTGAAATATCGGACTATGCTGTGCCTATGCATGATGAAACCGAGCTCACCTACACTCATGTCGACGAGGATTCGTCCCAGAAAAAAGAAAAATAGAGGCTATTGAATGCCCAGGTGTTCACCTGCGAAGGCGCGACATTCCTCAGCGCAAGTCTTGCACGCTTCGGCACATCTCCGGCAATGATCCATTTCTGCTGCGTGTTTGGCGCACTCTTCGGCACAAAGCTCACACATCTCTGCGCACAGCTGGCACATGGCAGCTGACTGCGGCACATCAACGCTCATCACCTCCGCTACCGCACGACACATTGCAGCGCATTGGCGATCCAGCTCAATGCAACGGATCATCCGCTCAGGATTCGGCTCGTGCAGACACGCGCTGGCGCAATTCTCACAGGCCACGGCGCAATCGTAACACGCCTCAATACAGTCGATGGTGTTTCTTGTTTCCATGAGTAAGGGATTAGATATATGAAAGAATTCTTACGACTCAAAAAATTATGCCACGGTGTATCATTCCATTCCCAAAATTTGAAACTCCTCTCACGCCGCGCATTGTATTGCGGCTCCGACCTTTGACCGCAGCATCAAACTTTCATTAATAGTGGAATGGGGATTTTTGGGGAACGTCATCCCGCATTGTGAACACGATACCACGCCACATTGCAGCAATGCATCCAAAAACTGCGCAATGATACGCTCCGTCGACGTGATCGAATTGTGGCATGGTATTCGACTTAAGTAAAGTAGTCGCGCTCTGTTGGGGTGTTTTGACTTCGATGCAAGTTGAGGTCAAATCTGAGAACATACTCGCAGAACTTGAACCGGATAATACTGGCGCAAGGAACAGAGTTGACAAAGGGCCGTTTCCTCTTCGGAGTAAGCGGCCCTTCCAATTTTTAGGATTTCCTCACGAAAGCATCTCACTCATGAAAACATCAAAAACGAAAAAGCCGCGCACTCCGGATAAGGATCGCCCGGAGAAAGGTAAGGAACAGGAATTTCCCGGCTATGAAAAGTATGACCCGGCGGAAGACATCACGCGAAGAGGCAGGCGCGTGGAAGGAAGTTTAGACGACGAACCGGATAACATTCCGGCAAAGGGCGATGGTCGCGGCGCATCGGAGCTCACGAAGGAAGACCTCGAAGCATTGGGGCCCAAGGACCTGAGTATGGATATGGGAGACGACGAACAGCTCAAACACCGAATACGCCCGGTGGATTTTGCCGGATCAGATCTCGATGTACCGGGATCTGAGTTGGATGACGCCGATGAAGAGACGGGTAACGAAGACGAAGAAAACAATAGTTATAGTTTGGGTGGCGACAAAGAACCGTGAAAGGACGGGGTGAAATCTCCATATCATTCCACGGTGTTTGAAACGCAAGTACCGCCCTGCGCGACGCTTTGCGAGTCGTAACCAGATGGCAGATATTTTGTCGTACCAGGGATATGACAAACCGAGACGGCAACTTAACCAGCTTGTGGCAGGACAAGGCGCGCGATTTTACCTCCACGCTCCTCCCGACCGAACGCCACTACGACGTAGCGATAGCAGGCGGAGGAATCACAGGCATAACCACGGCATTGCTTCTTCAGCAAAGCGGGAAGTCGTGTATTGTTCTTGAATCCCGTAGCCTCTGCTTTGGCACGACAGGCGGAACAACAGCTCACCTTAACACCTTCCTTGACACGCCTTATCCGAAGCTGATAAAAAACTTTGGAAAAGACGCTGCCCGAACGGTGGCACGCGCCACGCGCGAAGCGATCAGCCTCGTCTCTGAACTCACGTCGACCTTGAACATTGACTGTGGTTTCAGGGAAACGAATGGGTACATAGTCGCTCAAACGGACGAGGAAGTTGAGGACCTGCAATCCATTCACGATGCCTGTCTCGATCTTGGCGTCGACGTGGCTTTCATCGCGTCGCTTCCTACACAAATTCCTGCGAAAAAAATCATGATGATCCGGAATCAGGCAGCGATCAGTCCGATAGAGTATGTACACGGGTTGGCGCAGGCTTTCGAACGAGCTGGTGGTGTGGTGATGCAGAACTGCCATGTCGAAGACGTTGATCCCGGCGACGAAGTTCGAATCGAAACTTCGCAAGGCACCTTCTACGCGAAGTCCCTGATCTATGCCACGCACATACCCCCGGGAATCAACTTGTTGCACTTGCGTTGTGTGCCATACAGAAGCTACGCTTTGGCGGTTCGCCTGAAGTCCAACGATTACCCGGAAGGATTGCTTTACGATATGAAGGATCCATACCATTACTACCGGACACAGGAGATTGACGGTATCAACTATCTCATCGTTGGTGGTGAGGATCATAAGACAGGCTCAAAATCGGACACGGATTCTTCCTTCCGGAGCCTCGAAGACCACGTGCGTGAACATTTCGATGTCAGGGAAATCACGCATTACTGGTCGTCGCAGTTTTTCGAATCGGTCGATGGGTTGCCGTATATCGGGACATTGCCCGGCCATACCGACAACATTCTCGTCGCCACCGGTTACGGCGGGAACGGGATCACACACAGCCAGATTGCCGCACTCACATTACGAGCGCGCCTGATGACCGGTGAAGAACGCTACGAAGGAATCTTTAAACCGGGACGCATCAAACCCGTTGCAGGATTGCCCAAGTTTGTACAGCATAACGCGGGTGTCGCGAAACAGCTGCTGCGAAAGATGATAGGATTGGATGAGCTTGAAGGCCTGGACAGGCTGCGTCCGGGAGAAGGCGCCGTTGTAAGGCTTCACGATGAAAAGATTGCTGTGTGCCGCGACAGTAATGGAATGCTCCATGCGGTGAATCCCAAGTGCACACACATGGGCTGTACTGTAGTGTGGAATAAAGCCGAACAGACATGGGATTGCCCATGTCACGGTGCGCGATATTCAATGGAGGGAAAAGTTGTGAATGGTCCTGCCGACAAAGACCTCGAACAAATCATCCTCGGAGAGCCGGTTAAAGGCTCCTGAGCATGAAAGGCAAGGTTCACATTGGAACATCAGGCTGGCATTCTAAGCATTGGGTTGGGACGTTTTACCCAGATAAAACTCCACCTTCGAAGCAATTTGCTTATTACAGCAGTGTTTTTGATACCGTCGAGCTGAATAATCCATTTTATCGCTTGCCTGCGAGAGAGACGTTTGCCAAATGGAAACGTGAGTCACCGAAAGATTTCCTGTTTGCCGTAAAGGCAAATCGCTACATCACACACATGAAAAAGTTGGATGACGTTGAAGAGTCGTTGAACACCTTCCTTAAACACGCCTCTGCATTGGAGAACAAACTTGGACCAATCCTTTTTCAACTTCCGCCGGGTTGGAAAATTGATATCGACCGCTTCGCCACATTTGTGAAATTGCTCCCGCGCGATCAACGCTTCGTATTCGAGTTTCGCAATCATACGTGGTACGACGAGAGAATTTATGACATTCTTGAAAAGAACGGCTGCGCCTTTTGCATCTACGAACTCGCAGGTCATCACTCCCCAATCGAAGTCACGGCCAACTTCGTCTACATTCGGCTTCACGGTCCCGGCGCCAAGTACCAGGGAAGCTATTCTACCCGCACGTTAAATACGTGGGCAAAACGGATTCTTAACTGGCAGAACGACAGAAAAGACACCTATGTGTATTTTGACAATGACCAGGCCGGATATGCAGCTTTTAATGCCGGGAAGCTGGGGGAGATAGTTAGCAAGTATTAAGTTGTAGACGCAGATGCCGTGCGCTTCGATCGAAGATTGTGCGTCTGCACCTACTCCGAACGGAGCGCCTCCGCGGGATTACTCCACGCAGCGCGAAGGGCCTGATAACTGACCGTGAGAACAGCGATCAACATCGACAGTACGCCTGACACGAGGAAGACGCCCACACCAGGCCGGATACTATACTGAAAATCATCAAGCCAGCGGTTCATCACAAACCAGGAGATAGCGCTGGCAACGACGAAAGCAACCAGAGTAAGTATAACAAATTCGGCCGTCAGACGGATCAATACGGACAAGTTCGTTGCACCCAGCACCTTGCGAATGCTGATTTCCTTTTTGCGCTGTCCGGCCGTGAAGGCGGCAAGGGCGAATAGTCCCAGGCAAGCGATAATGATCGCCAGCCCCGTAAAGTGAGAAAACATCCGCGCAAAGGCTTGTTCGTTGCTGTAAAGCGTTGCGAACTGTTCATCCAAAAAGGCATATTCGAACGTCGTCCCCGGGTTCACCTTCTGCCATGCCTCGCCAATATTCGTGATAGTGCGCGGCATGTCGGTCGTGTTCACGCGTATCGCCATAGAGGGATTGTTAGTGTTGTACAATATGAACAGTGGCTCAAGCTTGTGACGGATGGTAGCAAAATGAAAGTCGCGCACAACACCAACAACGGTGTAAGCAGTGAGGTCGTCGGGATTTGGCCCGGACTGCAGGCTGATTTTTTTCCCGACACCATCCTCCCATTCGAGAAGGCGAAGCATCTCTTCATTGACAATCATGGAGGCGGAGTCGTAATAATCCGGCGAGAAATTTCGTCCGGCAACGATCTGCATGTTCATCGTTGGGATGAAATACTCGTCGGCAATCATAATGCTGGTGATAATGTTCGTCTCGCTCGTTGCGCCTTCGGGATATATGCTTGTTCGTCCGAGCTGTTGGCCAAGGCGTGTTGATGATGTTCCAACACTGACGATGGATGGATCGCGAAGGAGTTCCTCCCGAAGCGCAGCGGTCCGCCCAACGGCCGGCCCATTCTGCTGAAGCGTGATAACTTGGTCGCGACTGTAACCGAGATCCGCCGTGAAGATGTAGTTCATCTGCTGATACACTATGATGGTCCCAACCGTTAGCGCGATGGAAATCGTAAACTGAAGGACGACAAGCGCTTTCCGCAGCCGAATGCCCGCCGGCGAGTGGCGGAATGTTCCCCTCATGACGTCAACGGGTTTGAAAGAAGAGAGTACAAAGGCCGGGTAGATGCCCGCGAGAATCCCTAGATCAACAGTGAGCAGCACAAACAAGCCCATCCCAGGCAACGAGAACAACAACATGGGATCAGCGTACCGCTGATACACGCTGTTCAGTGACGGCATGATCAGGAATACCAGGCCAATAGCCAGGACACCCGCGATGAACGCAACGGTTATCGACTCCGTGAGATACTGCGTAATCAGCTGCCGCTTCACTGCACCAATGATCCTCCGTAATCCCACCTCTTTTGCCCGAGCCATTGACCGTGCGGTAACCAGGTTGACGAAATTGACGATCGCTAACAGAACGATCAGTCCAGCGATTACAGCCAAAACGTAGACGCTTTGGATATCAGACTTATTTGCGTTCGTTTCGAAAAGAATTTCCTTCGATCGCAGGTGTACGTCCTTGAGTTGTTGGATGACTGGCGTGAAGAATTGAACGGCGTTATTCTTCCGACTAATTGCCTGGAGTTTTTTATTCAAGTCCTCTTCATCCGGAGTTCGGTCGAGGAGCAGGTAGGTAAAACAGAATATGGCCTGCCAGGTTTCGAGCGATCGCCGCAGACCCTCTTCATTCGGTCCCGGAATTAGCGTATGCAGAAGATCAAACCTCAGGTGTGACGTCGTTGGTGGATCTTCGATGACAGCCGTAATGTTGAGATCGGCATTCAGGTTGAGCTTGACCGTCTTGCCCACTGCAGGCTCGTCGCCAAAAAGCTTCTTTGCTAACGACCGGGTAATGACAATCGATCCCGGCTGATCGAGTGCCCCATGGGTCGTCCCTTCGATTTCATGGAAATCAAATACTTCGAATACCGAGGGGTCAACGCGAAAAGCAGCCTCACAGAAGAGCGACTTCTCACCATAGCTGAGGTCATAGCGACCTCCCCCAACAAACCGAACGCTTTGTACAACTTCGGGAAGTTCCTCGCGGGCAGCAGGACCCAGCGTAGGCTGCGTAACGCCGACGAGTTTGCTGCTTACACCCTCAGCGTTATCGATCGTTAGCAGCCGTACGATCCTGTCGTAGTTCGAATGGAATTTGTCGTACGACAAATCCTCGATAACAAACAAGCAGATGATGACTGTGGTCGCGAGTCCAAAAGCGAGGCCGGCAATATTAATGATCGCGTAGCCCTTTTCCTTCAGCTGGGCGCGCAATGCCGTGGCTAGGTAACTGCTGAACATTGGCGATGGGGTTTACGAGAGCCCATGGCCAAATAATATGCCATCGAAAAAACAATGAATACGAGGTATTTCGTACACTCGGTATGTCTGAAAACGGACGGTTATGACCGGATGTGGGAAACTCCTTAATAAGGTATTGGAGAATGTTTCAATAACATATCCGCCCCCTCATGCACAATACCATTACCTCAAATTGATAAAAAATATTTTTCCCGTGTTGCCCATTGGTAATACCAATGGTGTACCTTCCGT
>DATCLO010000200.1:0-10992 GCA_036563875.1 Cyclobacteriaceae bacterium | reverse complement strand
ATTTCATCCAGGAGGACGACAGAGTAAGGCTTACGCCGCACCTTTTCGGTGAGTTGTCCGCCTTCTTCATATCCTACATAGCCCGGAGGGGCACCGACAAGTCGCGATACGGAGAACTTCTCCATGTATTCGCTCATGTCGATCCGGATGAGTGCATCTTCCTTATCGAACAGGTACGTAGCAAGTACCTTGGCAAGCTCGGTCTTACCAACACCGGTCGGTCCCAGGAAGATGAACGAGCCAATAGGCTTACGCGGATCTTTGAGTCCGACGCGCGTCCTTTGGATGGCCTTTGTAAGTTTCTTGATGGCCTCTTCCTGACCGATGACCTTGCTGCTGAGTTCTTCCGCCATGCCGAGCAGCTTGTTGCTCTCTTTCTGAGCGATCCGCTTGGTGGGGATGCCCGTCATCATCGCGATAACATCCGCCACGTCATCTTCGTCGACGGTGTATTTTTCAGTCCGGGTCTTTTCTTCCCACTTAGCCTTTGCGATCTCGAGTTGCTCGATGAGCTTCTTCTCTTTATCGCGCAGTTGGGCAGCCTCTTCATACTTCTGGCTCTTTACAACCCGGTTCTTTTCCTTCTTAACCTCCTCGATAGCTTCTTCGAGCTTGACAATTTCTTCCGGCACGTGGATGTTGTTGATGTGCACCCGCGCTCCGGCTTCGTCCAGCACGTCGATAGCCTTGTCCGGCAGGTACCGGTCGCTTATGTAGCGGTCCGACAGCTTCACGCAGGCTTCGATTGCCTCGGGAGTATATGTTACGTGGTGGTGTTCTTCGTACTTCTCCTTTATGTTGTCCAGGATCTGGATCGTCTCCTCAACAGTTGTCGAGTCAACCATAACCATCTGGAACCTCCGGGCAAGGGCGCCGTCCTTCTCAATGTATTGACGGTACTCGTCCAGAGTAGTGGCTCCGATGCACTGGATCTCTCCCCGAGCCAGAGCCGGCTTGAACATGTTGGATGCGTCGAGAGAACCAGACGCTCCGCCGGCACCGACGATCGTGTGTAACTCGTCAATGAACAGGATCACATCCGGAGATTTCTCCAGTTCATTCATGACGGCTTTCATCCGTTCTTCAAACTGACCGCGGTACTTGGTTCCGGCCACGAGTGAAGCGAGATCGAGCGTCACCACTCTCTTGCCGAAGAGAACACGCGATACCTTCTTTTGAATAATCCGGAGGGCAAGACCTTCTGCAATTGCAGTTTTACCAACACCGGGTTCGCCGATGAGTATCGGGTTATTCTTCTTTCTCCTGGAGAGAATCTGAGCCACGCGTTCGATTTCCTTTTCGCGGCCCACGATAGGATCAAGTTTGTTGTCTTCCGCCAAACGGGTAAGGTCGCGACCAAAGTTGTCAAGTACAGGAGTACGTGACTTTTCGGTACCCTTCTTCTCCTTGCCGGTTGATCCCGTACTGAAGATCTTCGAAGAGTCTTCATCCGGATCGTCGGTATCGGAAGATGCCATAGGGTTTTCCGTCTGGTACTCGAGCATCTCCTTTACAACCTCGTAGTTGACGTCAAACTTGTTCAGAATTTGTGTAGCCAGGTTGTCCTGGTCGCGCAGGATCGAAAGGAGCAGGTGTTCCGTACCGATCAGCTGTGCTTTGAAGATCTTGGCTTCGAGGTAAGTAATCTTCAATACTTTTTCCGAAGCCTTCGTGAGAGGTATGTTCGCGAGGTTCTTCACCTCGTGGGTAGCCGTTCCTTTGGAGATCTTTTCAATCTCGGCGCGGAGTTCGTCCAGAGGCACGCCGAGCTTTTTAAGCACGCCGACCGCCACGCCCTCGCCTTCCCGAACCATCCCCAGCAACAGGTGCTCGGTGCCGATGTAATCGTGTCCAAGACGAAGCGCCTCTTCCCTGCTCAGCGAGATCACCTCCTTAACCCGATTGGAAAATTTAGCTTCCATAATGGAATTTATAAGTGATTAAGTGTAAATGTAGAATTTTATTTGACTTCTTTTTCTACCGAATCTCAAGATTTAATACGCTTAACGTATCCCGGTTTTTATTTGTTCAATACCCTTTGCGGCCGACTTTACCAGCCTTCCGGCTTCGGGTCCAGTGCAAAAGACCAGGTCGACCACGCTAAGGTCTGGTACAAACTTACTGCCAAATACCTGGGTGTATCTGAAAGGAAAATCCGTTTCCTGCAATCCAGTGCTTTTTTTGGCAATTATTGTGTTTCTGAGGTCAATAACACCTCCTTCGGGCGTTTTTTCATACTGGTGGGTTTCAAGGATGGGAATTGGCAGTCCCAACCAATCAAGACATAATGACAGCAATGTCTTGTTCAATTCCAGCAGGAAATCATACTTCATGAACAGGACGTCGTGCAACGCCGCGCCGTAGTGTTCGAAGAAAGGTGCCTTGCCGTACGACGACTGTATGGCGCGCCAGTGACGCGTCAACCACTTTTGAGAGTAATCAATCCGAACTTCACCCGTCGTGGTCCTGCCTCCCCTAATCAATGGCACTACCAGCCGGTCCGTGCCCTGTGCACTATTGATATAACAACGATTGCGGTACGTACGTTTCTCGAAGCGCTCATGTTTTTCAAGTACGACCGAGTCGAAGGCGGCCAACCTGACAAAGTAGGATATTGGAGGCAGGTATTGGGTTTCGATCAAGACGCCAGGCACACGCGATGCAATATTTTTCTCAAAAGTAGAAACATTGTCGTTTCCCGAATGCAACCCTGTTCATTTCATACAGGTGGAGAACTATCCCCAATTGATCTTACACGTCTACTGCCCCAAGACCTTCGCGAACGACCACTACCTCATCGCCAGTGCAATCGAGTACGGTGGAAGGAATGTTACCCCCTGCGCCGCCGTCGATGACTACATCGACCGTGTGACGAAACTCTTTGAAAATCTCTTCGGGGTCAGTCGTGTATTCCCTGATGTGATCATCATCTTTGATGGACGACGTAATCAGTGGGTTGCCCAACGCACGCACGAGAGCACGGGGAATGGCATGGTCGGGTATCCTTACCCCAACCGTCTTCTTGTTCACGTCGAGGATGCGCGCAACGCGAGGACTAGCGTCTAGGATGAATGTGTAAGGTCCGGGCAGACTTTTTTTCATCAGTTTAAAGATCGGGGTGTCGATCTTGCGTGCATACTCGGAAATCTGGCTGAGGTCATCGCAGATGAAAGAAAGGTCGAGCTGTCTCGGCTTTATCCCGATAATGTTGCAGAGGTTCAGTACTGATTTCCGATTGAGAAGATCACATCCTATTCCATACACGGTGTCGGTAGGATAAATCACGATCCCCCCGCGGGCCAGTACGTCGGCTACGTGCTGTATTTTCCGCGGTTCCGGGTTCTTTGGGTGGATAGGGATGAACTCAGCAGTCATGTCTCAATTCTACCGTAAGGTAACAATCCGCGCCGGTAAAAATTCATTTAGTATTTTTGTAGGATAAATTGAACATCAATGCCCATTAGCAGAAAGCTCGTCATCTTTCTGGTGATCTCCGTATTGGGGATCTCGTTCAGCTTCTATGCTTACCAGGTGGTGTTCACGCCAAATATCCTGGTTGGCAAGGAATCCCGCGAGCTGATCATTGAACGGGGAGCCACGTTCAACTCGCTACAGAAGCAACTGCACGAAGGACAATACGTGAACGACCTGATGTCGTTTAGCCTGCTTGCCCGCCTGATGAAATACGACCGCTCCATCAAACCGGGTCGATATGTCCTCACGCCAGGGATGTCCAACATGCAAGCCATCCGACTCCTGCGATCTGGCAACCAGGTTCCAGTTAACGTTCGGTTCCACAACATCCGAACACTCGACGAACTTCCTGAGAAGATTACAGCCAACCTCATGATGTCTCCCGCCGAGTTCGACACCGCGCTTCATGAATTCATAAAGACCAATACCGAAGGATTTACACGCGAGAATGTCATCGCGATGTTCATCCCGAATACATACCAGGTGTACTACGATGTGACGCCTCAGGGACTCATCGAGCGCATGCGTGAGGAATACCATTCATTCTGGAATGCCGAGAACCGCGAGCGTGCGGCGAAAGCCGGTCTTACGCCGGTTGAGGTGTCCATCCTCGCCTCCATCGTCCAGGCGGAAACCATCAAGGCCGAAGAGGCGCCGATAATCGCCGGACTCTATATTAATAGACTCAAGAAAGGTATTGCACTGCAAGCCGACCCCACGCTGAAGTTTGCCGTTGGCGACTTCACCCTGAAGCGCATATTGAACGTGCACAAGGAGGTTGACTCACCCTACAACACGTATCGTTACGCCGGCCTTCCACCCGGACCGATTAACATGCCAGAGATCACTTCTCTGAAGGCTGTATTGAATTATACCGAAAGCGATTACCTCTACATGTGCGCGAAGGAAGATTTCTCCGGATACCACAACTTTACGAGCAGCTACCAGGAGCACCTGCGGAATGCCTCGCGCTATCAGGCTGCACTTACCAGAGAGATGAGAAAAGGAGCGGCGTTAAGGAGAGCCCAGGCACAATCGAAATAAGTTACAGTTGCAGACGCAGACCCATGGCTCGAAGAGAAACTTCAACACTTGCACACATCAACACATCAACACATAAGAATGTACACTTCTGAAACCACCGTTCGCGTCCGATATGGAGAAACTGATCAGATGGGTTACGTATATTATGGTATCTACGCGATGTATTATGAGGTGGCGCGTGTTGAGAGTTTGAGGCAACTTGGCGTGACCTACAAGGAGATCGAGGAGATGGGGGTGATGATGCCCGTTCTTGAGAACAGGTCGCGGTTTCTGGCGCCGGCCCGGTACGATGAACTGCTGAGGATCGTGACCGTGTTGCGGGAGCCACCGGGAGTAAGAATACGTTTTGAGTACACTATATATAATGAGGCAGGTGAGCTGATCCATGAAGGCGAGACGTTGCTGGCGTTTGTAGACAAGAAGACGGGACGCCCTTGCCGCCCGCCGGAAGCAATGCGGCAGGTATTGGAACCTTACTTTAAATGAAGTTCAAGTACAAACGTGTATTCCTGACATGGAACCCAGGCAGGCTGTTCATAGACTGGATGCGGCGAATCCGGTTCAGGCGCTACGAGAACGTCTCATTGTACACGCTTACACGTACATTTCTGCGAAAAGTTGAAAAGGATGAAATTATCGATCGCGCCAATGGCGTCGCTTTCAACTTTATCCTCGCCATCTTTCCTGCCGTGCTGTTTTTGTTCACACTTATCCCGTATATCTCCGTTCTCGTACCGAGCGTAAACGAAACGAGCATCATTGCGTTTCTTAACAACCTGCTACCCGACAGCATGTCGCCGGCAGTTACTCACACCATAAGCGATATCGCAAGCAATACGCGGGGAGGACTGCTCACATTCGGTTTCCTGTTCTCTCTTTATTTGTCTACCAACGGCATGATGTCGCTGATGCGCGCGTTCAACGCCTGCTACAAGACCATCGAAAACCGGAGTGGTTTGAAAATGCGTATGATCGCGACCGGCCTGACCGTTGCTATGGCGTTTGTGCTAATCCTTGCTATTATCCTGCTCGTCGTGGGTCAGATTGTACTCGATTATGCTACGGGTAAGCTGTCAGGCTTTGAATGGATCAACCTCGACAGCTACACGGTATACTTAATTCTCATTTTACGCTTTATCGTCATCTTCATCGTCTTTTTCATTGCCATCGCGCTGATCTACTATTTCGGTCCGGCCATTCATTATAACTGGCGATTTTTTTCTGCGGGCTCGTCTGTAGCCACGATCCTGTGCATTGCCGTGACGTACGGCTTCTCCTTCTACATCACCAACTTTGGAACATACAACAAACTGTATGGATCCATCGGTGTGCTCATCGCACTTATGGTCTGGATGCAACTCATCACCATCGTCCTGATGGTGGGATACGAAATCAATGCAAGCATTCACCAGGCCGTTCGTACGCAGGTGCTCCTGAATGCGAAGAAGGAGTGGAAACGGTAGTCGACGGCCATCAGGGGGTGTTTTTTGATAGTCTCTGCTTTTCGTTAACTTTCTTTTACTTACCCTTTCGCGCGGCTACACACAAACCCCTTACCTATGAATAATTTCAGAATTAATCACCTCGCCGTTTGGGTGTCCATCATCGTGATGCACGCCATTGGCTTTCTCTGGTATGGAATTCTGTTTGCCAAACAATGGATGGCAATGGTTGGGCTGGACGATGCGTCCATGCAGGAGGATTCGGGCGACTTTGGTCCCTGGATCATGAACGCGGTTGCCATTATTGCTTCAGTTTACTTTCTGGCATGGTTGCTTGCAAGGCTCGGAGCCACCGGCATACACGCTGCTGGTATAGGATTTCTTGCGGCCTTTACGATCCATCACTTGCACACAATGAACAGCAACATGTTTGCCGGTGAACCCTACGGTCTGGCGTGGATTACAGGAGGATATGTTGTCGTGTCACTGACGATAGCCGGGTTTATTCTTGGGTCGTGGGTAAAGAAGAGCGGTTAAGGTAATCGTACCGCGAGCTTACCATAAACATTGCGCTGAATGTTGATACTCCTGTTGCTTCCGGAGATAGGATACTCTTCGTGTTCGTCGTGAAGGAGGTTCTGACCAGCGACGGACAAGCGTAGGGTAGGTGACAAATGCCAACTCAGGCAAACTTCAAGCTCGTGATAACTCGGAAAAGCTTCCGCGAGGCTCGCGTTGTTGTATGTGAATTCGTCAACCCATCGGTATCCTGCATCGAGTTCAACTTTCCGTCCCAGTTCCATTGACGACCGTAGCGAGAAACGATGTTTCGGATCAGCAGTCTCATTCAATGCATTATTGAAATCTTGTTCTCCGGATTTTACGCGGATATCACCCTCAAAGAAATTATATGACGTGTGGAGCTTCCACCAGTCCAGGGCTTGCCACGTGAGCGTGAGCTCGACTCCGTATGTTTCCCCTTCCAGGTTGTTGTCATAAAAGAACGGAAACGGCAATCCGAAGTTGGGATCAGGCGGACTCAGGCTCGTGCTCCGAAGTCGATCATAGTCGTTGTAGAACAACGAAATAGAACCGAAGAGCGTTGAAGCAATCTGGGCACGGTAGCCCGCCTCGTAAGCAATCAGTATTTCGGATTTGAAGTCCTCATTGCCGACAAGCAGGTAATCTACAAAAGGAGCAAAGTTGGGTGTTGGGAGTCTGACGTGCGCGTCGATGCGCGATGGCATTCGCACGGCGCGCGACACCGCCGCCCAAAGCATCTGGCTGTTCTTAAACTCGTATTGAATACGGGCACTCGGTTCAAACTCGAAGCCCGTGTAGTCGTTATGCTCTACTTTCGTCCCAATAGTAAAGGCGAAGTGGTCCGTAATGAAAATTTTGTCCTGGAGGAATACACTGTACAATGCGCGATCAAGCTCTTCGGGAATAAAGGCAAGCGCCGGCGCGTTCGTCACATCGTTGTGCGTGTGGCGGAATCCGAGGCCCCACACGAACTGATGCCGCTCGCCTGCGTCGAATGAGTGCTGAAAGTCGATATCGTATGTATTCAGCTTGTCTTTGAGGCGACCGGCGGGAGCAAGGAGGACTTCACCCTCTCCGTAAGTGGGTGGAATAGCCTGATCCAGCCATGTATGGTCGTAATACAGCCGTAGTCGTATTGCCGAACGGTCGGAAAACTGCTTGTTCCACCGAGCAAGAAAATTCCCGCCCCGCGTTTTGACGTCGTCGCCAGTCGTCAGTCCCAGGTCACCACGATAGTAATCTCCCTGTAAAGTTACCATGCTGGACGATGGCCCCATTTCCAATTGGAAACCTGCCTGCCCCACGTTCCAGGCATCGGATGCGCCGCCTCCCTCGGGAAGGGCAGCCTCATCCCTATCGAAAAATTTTCCATAGATACGATACGCGACGTTGTCGCCCGCCGTGCCGCCATACCGGGCTCCGACAAAGCCGCGCAACTCTGTGCCTCCTCCCGCTTCAGCATACAAACCTTGCGTCTGTTTTGGGCTTCGCGTAATGATGTTGATCACACCATTGACTGCATTGGCGCCCCAAAGTGTCCCGCCCGGGCCGCTGATCACTTCAATGCGCTCGATATCTTCGAGAAGGTAATCCTGCCGATCCCATTGTACGCCTGAAAACAAAGGCGTGTACACGGTCCGGCCATCAATCAACACAAGCAGTTTGTTGGCGAGGTCGGTATTGAAGCCGCGCGTGCTGATGGCCCAACTGTGCGCGCTCTTTTGTGCTATCTGAATGTTGCCGGCAAGCCGCAACGCTTCCGGTATGCTTGTAGCACCCGACCGACGGATGTCTTCGCGGGTAATAACTTGCACAGCCGCGGGAGCAGATGACAACGGTTCTGCGCGGCGTGATACCGACGTAACCTCCATGTTAAGGAGATCCTCGATGCTAAGTTTCTTCAGGGTGTCAACGGTGAATACTTCCTGGGCATTCGCGAAGGCAACAGCGAACAGGAGACATGATGTGATCGATGCGATCCTAATTATCTCTGATCTTCTGCTGTTCATCGAGAGGGCTAACAGATCGTTTCAGATGCCATTAAGATACACAATCGCGCGAGACATCCCGCTCCCTTTGTGTATTTTGTGTAATATTTTCAGAGTTTTCGCGCACGCACTCGCTATCCGATTGACCCAATAGTCCGGACGTTTGCAAAAAAGTGGATTAAATTTCCTCAACTCCTTCCAGTACTACCTTTTGTTTAGCCTTGTGCGTCTTTGGCTTGGAAATCTTCGGGGGAGATTTCGGGTGTTTCTTCTTGTTCTTCCGACCCCACCAGATAATGAAACCGGTGATGGGTAAGCTGGCACAAAGAAGGCTGGCGAAGAATACCAGGAATTTTCCGGGCAGACCCAAGATGGCGCCGGTGTGAATGTCGTAGTTCATACGCATCAGCTTGTCGGCCGCCGATGCTTCATGATACCTTCCGTAGATGTGGTCCACGGGAAGTTCTTCAAGGGTGTACTGATCGTAGTAGCGATAGTCGAGCTTCCAGTACGTTTCGTCGTCAGGATTGGCATTGGCGCTCACGGGTGATGCCGCTGTTACCGGAATGTGAACTTCAAGAGTCCGCGCGTTGGGATACTCCTGTTGCATAATCGCGAACACCTTGTCGATGGCAGGTGCATCAACCGGATAAACTTGTGTCGTGTCCGATACGGGCTCGGAGTACACCAAAGACTTCTCACCACCTGCAGCTTTGTACCATCCATTAGCCCACCACTGAAAGCCCCAGACGAGGCCGGTACAGGCGAGGAGGATTGCAACAGCCCAGGCATAGAATCCGAGTACATTGTGTAAGTCGTAGTTAACGCGTTTCCACTTTGCGTTCCACCGAATCGAAAAACGCTGGCGGGCGTGCTTCTTTTTGCGCGGCCACCACAGTACAATTCCTGATAGGAGCATCACGACAAAAATCAGCGTGGCGCTGGCAATAATAGGCTGACCGATTTGAGGGGGAAGCCATAAGTAGAAATGTCCGTCCAGAACGATCGCGAAGAAATCGCGCGACATGTCCTTTACCTTGAGTACCTCTGCCGTGTATGGATTGACATAAACGAGGTAGTAATACTCGGGGTCAGGGGAATAGAAGATCACTTGGGCAGCGCGTTCCGGCCCGAGATACTGAACCGCGTGGATGTGCCGATCCGGAAGTTCCTTTTCTGCCGCGGCCTGTAACACAGAGGGCGGCAGGAATGGCGCCGGTTGCCGTTCAACAAATCTGAAGGGATGCGTCCAGTCCTGTATCTCCTTCTGAAAGGCATAGATACACCCCGTTATCGCTACAATAAACACAACCGGCCCGGACGCAAGTCCGAGCCAGAGGTGTATTTTCCCTATGACCTTCCGTATCGACATCAATCAAAACTTATACGCCAGGCTCACCACTGCATTTCTCGGTTTTTGAGGATTGATGGTCGAATAGCCTGTGTAATATTCTTTATCCGTAATGTTGTTCACATTGATCGCAGCTCGGAAGCGTGCCGTATTGTAAAAGAGTGTCGCGTTTAGGATGGTGTACGAAGGCAGGGTGAAGGTGCCCGTCACCTGGCTGTCCAGAATGTTCAACGCTCCTACGTAGTTCCCGCCGATCCCGAATCCGAGACCATGAAGAGGACCCAATCCGAACGAGTAAGTAGCCCAAACATTAAACAAATCGCTGGGTCCGGAGTAGATCGGTCGACGGCCTGTCTCCAGCCAGATGTTGCCTTCGTCGCCTTCCAGTACTTCGCTCTCATTGTGGCTGTAACCTGCGATGAGATTCAAACCGTCAATGGGCCGGGCATTCAGGTCGATTTCAAAACCACGGCTTTGCACTTCACCACCTTGCAGACTGTTGTTCACGTTCTCAGGATCCCCGGTAACAAGGTTAGATACTTTGATATCGTAGTAGCTTATCGTAGCGTTGAGACGCTCCGAGAACAGGTTGGTCTTAATACCTACTTCAGCCTGGTTGGCGTGTTCAGGTTCGAAAGTTTTGATTCTGGGATTCTGACCGTCAGGATCTGCCACTGTCTGGGGACCAACGTTCTTGAAACCGTTCATGTAGTTCGCAAAGAACGAGAGTCGGTCGGGCAGGATTTGATACAAGAGACCGAACTTCGGCGACAACGCGGTTTGGTCGTAGTCGTCATCTTCCGTCGTGATGTCACCCTCTGTGTCGAAGTAGTCAACCCTCAGGCTGGCCATTACAAGCAGTTTGGGAGTGACATTTAGAATGTCAGATACATACGCGCTATATGCTGCATCTTTTGAATTGCTGCTGCTTCTGCCTGTCGAGGCGAGAAGATTGTCGATCGATGCACGCGTCAGATAGTTGGGACCAACTTCTTCACCTGAATAGGGGTAGATGTAGTTTACTTCACCCTGAGGCGTTACGTTGTGCACCCATGCATAACCTGTGCTGTTGTCGATGATGTTGCGGCTGAAGTAGTCGAGTCCCGCTACGACGCGGTTTCGCATGTTGCCTATGACAAAGTCGCCGATG
>DATCLO010000199.1:0-6873 GCA_036563875.1 Cyclobacteriaceae bacterium | reverse complement strand
TCTGTGCTCAGCAGCTGGGCGCTGATGACGTGTGTTGTTGTCGCCGCGACGGCACAGCCCTCGACAATACAGGGGACTGTCACGGATGCGGCAGACGGATCGCCTCTGATTGGTGCCAGTGTATTGATCAAAGCAACGTCCAACGGTACGATTGTTGATGCCAACGGTCGTTTTTCCCTTCAGGCAAATCCGGACGATGTCCTCGTTGTATCGTTTATCGGATACAACACGGAAGAAATTCCCATAGGAGGAAGGACGTTCATCGAAATCGCGCTCACGGTCAGCGCAACATCTCTGGAGGAAGTTGTCGTCGTGGGGTTCGGTGAACAGCGAAAGGCAAATCTTTCCGGGGCCGTCGATGCCATCGACAGCAAAGTGCTGGAAGCGCGCCCGATTCAGAACATTGCACAAGGTCTCCAGGGCACGATACCGAATCTGAACATCGACTTTCTCAGCGGTGAGCCGGGTCAAACACCTAACATCAATATCCGCGGGATCAATTCAATCAACGGTGGGGAGCCGCTCATCCTGGTGGATAATGTACCGCTCGATCCGAAGGACCTCAATTTCATTGCACCTTCGGACATCAAGTCGATCTCCGTTCTCAAGGATGCTTCATCTGCCGCCATTTACGGTGCGCGCGGTGCCTATGGTGTTATCCTTATCACGACAAAGAACGGGATGCGTGACGGCGTTCACATCGACTATAGCAACAACTTTTCCTGGGGACGACCAACGGTTCTTCCTAACAAGGTCACCGATCCCTACATATTCATGCGAACACTCGAATTGTCTACCGATAACACGCCGTGGGACTACGTGAACTATACGGCAGAACAGTATGCCTGGGCTAAGCAACGTTCAGACAATCCGGCGTCCTCCGACCCGGTACGCGTCAACCCGGTGGACAACTCACTGTGGGATTATATGGGAAACCGCGACTGGACGAAGCATTTTCTCGATAATCCCACGCTGTCGCAGCGTCACAATCTTTCACTGTCAGGTAAATCCGGTACAACAACCTACTATCTGTCCGGAGCATATGATCTTCAGAATGGCGCGCTCAAGATTGCGGAGGATAAATTCGACCGGTATTCCTTCCGCGGCCGAATCGGCTTTCAGCCATACAAATGGCTCTCAATTTCCAACAACACATCGGTTGCCATTACCGAACGGCTGAGACCTTATTACCTGTCGATCTACTCCCTGTACGATCTGTTTCCAACAAGCTGGGACAAGAATCCTGACGGCACGTGGGCTAATACGGATGTAGGGCGCGTGTCAGCTCAGCTCACGGATGGCGGTCGTCATACCGAGAAGGTCAACATGTTCCAAAGTACGTTCAGCGGTGAACTGTCCTTTTTCGAACGCATGCTCCGCCTGAATGCCGACTTCACCGTGCGACGTGACAACGTCAACCTGAACGAATACCAAACACGATATGCAATCGGGTTTGGTCCGGAAGACGTGCGCGAAGAAGGAAATAACGTCGCCTATCGGGAAACGAGCTTTCTCTCGTATTATGTGCTCAATACCTATGCGACATTCGAAAAGACGTTTGCTGAAAAGCATTTCTTCAATGCGATCCTGGGTTACAACCAGGAGTACAGTCGGCTGGAAACCTCTGGAATGCAGCGTAGTGGTGTGATATCCCCGTCGCTGCCTTCTGTGGATCTGGCGACTGGTACGCCCATTGTCTATGACGACATTGCAAGCTGGGCAATACGTGGCGCATTCTATCGCCTGAACTATGTGTATAACGACAAGTATATTGTCGAATTCAACGGGCGCTACGACGGATCGTCAAAATTCCCCAAAGACAAGCGCTTTGGCTTCTTCCCATCGGTGTCCGCTGCATGGAAGGTGGATGGCGAAGCGTTCTGGGATCCTCTCCGTCCAGTCATCAACTCTTTCAAGCTTCGAGCTTCCTACGGCTCGCTTGGCAATCAGTCGGAAGTGCCGGAATATGGCTACATCGAGACAATGTCAAATGGTCCGGCCAACTACCTGATCGATGGCACAAGGCCGCAAATGATCGCATCACCCAGACCGGTATCGGCGAATTACACGTGGGAAAAAGTATACTCGACGAACTTTGGTGTTGACATAGGACTCTTCCAACAAGCGGTCACCGCGTCATTTGATGTTTACCGGCGCGATACCAAGGACATGTTGACGCAGGGCAAGGAACTGCCTGGTGTGTTTGGGGCACAAGAACCCTCTGAAAACGCCGCCGACCTCCGCACCAAAGGATGGGAGTTGGCGATCGGGTACGACAATGAGGTCAATGTTGGAGGAAAGAGACTTCACCTGAATGGAAGAATCGTGCTTTCCGACAATCGGACCCATATCACACGCTTTGACAATCCGAACAAGAGTCTGACTCAATATTATGAAGGAAAAGAACTCGGTGAGATTTGGGGTCTGCGTAGTGATGGGTTGTTCCAAAGCGAAGAAGAAATCAACGCGCTGGACGAAACTCAAATTATCCCGTGGGGAGCGCTCAACATTGTACCCGGCTGGCCGAAGTACCAGGACCTGGATGGCAATGGTGTGATCGAAAAGGGCTTAACAGTAGACGACCCCAAGGATCTGAGTGTAATTGGAAACCTCACGCCACGTCTGCGGTACGGGATCAGCTTGGGGGCAGAGTGGAACGGATTTGATGTACGCGTCTTCTTCCAGGGTGTGGGAAAGATGGACTACTATCCGCTGCACTACCTGTACTGGGGTTACTACCAGCAACCCTATGCCGGCGGATATTATCACCTCCTGGATTTTTATCGCCCTGCAGACGATCCGGATGTTCTGCGTGCCCAGCATTCACAAGCATACATCGCGGCTGGCCTGGCAGACGCCAACCACGATGCCCGCTATCCTATACTGCAGGCCTGGCTTGCCGACCGGAACCTGGGTGAGCGCATCGATTACGCACAGGGACTCGCAATCCCTCAAACGGGTTACCTGCTGGATGGGTCCTATCTGCGACTCAAGAATGTTACAATCGGATACTCATTGCCTCAGCGGCTGGTCGAACGCCTCCATGTGAACCGCTTGAGAGTCTACGTGAGCGGTGAGAATATCACAGAGTGGTCAGAGGTGAAAGACTTCTTTGATCCTGAAGCGATCACTGACAACATCGACAAGGTTGACCCCTCACTGCATACGGGTTCAGGATGGGGATACGCTTATCCCTTCCAGAGGAGGTTGTCTTTCGGACTTGAATTGAGTTTCTAACTGGCAAAGTGAACTGGATATGAAAAAGTATATAATCCTTTCCGTTTTCGTAATGCTGGCGACCCAGTCTTGCAATGACGAGTTCCTGGACCGATTTCCTGAAACGGATATTTCAAAAGAAAATTTCTTTAACAGCCAGCAGGACCTTGAAACGTACATCTTCAGCTTATACGATTTTCCCTCCTTCGATATTTACGTGGGAGACCATTCCACTGACAATGCCGCCACCACCGGATCTACTGAGATCAAGAACATGATGATCGGAAATCCGTCACCGTCGACGATCACAGGAGGGTGGGACTGGGGACAGCTGCGAAATGTCAATTTCTTCCTGGAAAATTTCAGTAAGGCAAAGGTTGATGAGGCTACGTTGAACCACTATGAAGGCCTGGGCCGCTTCTTCAGGGCAAAGTTTTACATGGACAAGGTGAAGCGGTATTCTGACGTGCCGTGGTATGACAAAACGCTCGCTACTGACGACCCCGACCTGATGAAAGGCCGTGATCCCCGCGAGTTTGTCGTTGACCGCATATTTGAAGATTATGCTTTCGCCCGTGAACATGTCATGCCTGATTCACGACCAGGTGCTGTTGGCAAGTTTGTAGTCCTGGCCTACATGGCGCGCCACGCATTGTATGAAGGAACGTTCCGCAAGTATCATGATGAATTAGGACTACAGGGCACCGCTGATACCTATCTTCAACTGGCTCGTGACGTAGCGCGACAAATCATGGACGAGGGTGGATTCGCTCTGTATTCCACGGGCTCACCCATGCAGGACTATGGAGCACTGTTTACCAGTACGGACCTGACTTCGAATCCTGAAGTCATACTTGGGCGCTTCTTTGAGAACGATTTGCTTAACAGTGGATGGTGGGCTTATCTCTTTGGCAACTACGAGGTGAATCCTTCGCGCGACTTGCTTCAGGCTTATCTGATGACGGACGGTACGCCTTATACCAATCAACCTGGCTACGAGACGAAACTGTTCGTCGAGGAATTTGAAAATCGTGACCCCCGTCTGTCCCAGACGTACGCTTACCCGGGCTGGGAACTCCTTAACACATCGACGTATGCCCAGGGCGGCGGGATTTACATTCAGCAATTGGCGAAGAACTTCTCTGGCTATCATCAGATCAAGGCGTTTGTCAATAATCCAGATGCGACTGTACAAGCTAGCACAGACTTTCCCATCGTGCGTTACGCAGAAGTTCTGCTTATCTATGCGGAGGCGCTGGCCGAATTGGGTGAGCTGACGCAGCAGGCGCTCGACGAGAGCATCAACCTTATCCGCGCTCGTGCCGGAATGCCTCCCCTGGACCTTAACCCTACGCCCGATCCTCTGCTTGCTGAGCGCTTCCCCAATGTATCAGGTGCGCAGGCGACCGTGCTGCTTGAAATACGTCGCGAGCGCCGTGTCGAACTTGCGCTGGAAGGCTTCAGGTTTGACGACCTGATGCGGTGGAAGGCAGGCAAGCTGATTGAAAAAGAGCCCGAAGGAATTTATTTCCCGGGAACCGGAAAGTATGATATGACCGGAGACGGCGTCGAAGACATATACCTGATACCGAATTCGGAGTCGATACCTGCTGAAGAGGACAAGGAAACAAACTCGCTCGGTGAAAAACTCATCTATTATCGGGTGGGACCACAAGGAAGTGATGCATCTGCTTACCTTTCCAATGGTACGAGTGGAACGCTCGTCACCGATCCTGAACGAGGGACGTTCATTGAAAACAAATACTACTACCGCCCGATACCTCAGCAGCAAGTTGTTCTCAATCCGAACCTGACGCAGATATTCGACTGGTAAAACATGCGAGCCACCCCTATGTGATTCTATGTGTACATCTATGTGACCTATGTGGTTCAAAGAATGTTGATCTGAACCACATAGATCACATAGGTGCACATAGGACACATAGTTACCTATTAGAAAGAATCACGAACTGCATTGGTCTGAGTCTTATTTTGACGAAGTGGTGTGACCCGTCTTCATTTTTCAAAACGTGGAGTTTCCCTTTTCCGCCATACACATAGCGGAATACACTGCCTTCAGGGTTGAGCATGCGGTCCACGCAAATGTATTCTTCATCCTCCTGCGTGGTCGAGTCGTTGTAAACGACGAGCATTTCCTCATCAAAAAGAATCCGCGAAAATGCCACCATGCAATCGTGCCGCGCGGGCATCTCAAAACTCTTGCCGTCGGTAGAGGACTGTCTCATATACATCCTGCCAAACCTCAGTGCTGCGTACTGCTTTCGGACACCGGCAATTGTAGCAATCTCGCGATAAATACGACTTTTCGGATTTAACGCATTCGTCGACTTATCGGAAAGGCTGAACATACACTCGCGGATGAACGCATCGCTTTCGCCGCCGCCACTGAATCCCTGCTCGGTTCCGTAATAGATGCACGGCGTTCCCAGTGCGCAGAGGAGGAAACCGACAGCCGCAATGATTTGCTCTGCAGTGGCATCAAATCCGAAGCGCTTCTTGAATTCCTGACCCACCTGATCGTGGTTATCGACAAACGTGACGAGAAACTCTCCAAACTCACCGCCGCGTTCCAGCGCGAATCGGCGCAGCGACTCATAGCGTTGAATGAGTTTGTGTGGTGTAGCGCGACCGAGAATCACATCGCCCAACACGTGATAGAGCGGGAAATCGAGCACTGAATTGAGGCCGTAATAGATCGCGCTATCGCCAACGACCACGGAAGTTTTTGGACCGATATAGCGATCGTACATTTCGTCCGGACCTACGATTTCACCAAACAGGAAGAAGTCGCGTTTCCCGAGCTTGCATGCGTATTCCCTGATTTGGGAGCAGAAATGTCCAATATGTTTTTCGGGCATGTGCTTGACGCTGTCCAGGCGGAAGCCGTCAATATCTGTTTCGCGTATCCAGTAACAATGGATGCGCGTTAGTAGCTGTTGTACGTAAAGCGCTTCGGGTGATTCATCGTTACGAAATGTTTTCATCCGGTTAAAATCACCTTCACGCGTTTCCGGGTAGCGGTCGAAGTTTCGTATTTGTCCTTTGCGCCAATACAAGTCCGGATTTCGGAGCTCACGCGGAAGGGGTTTGTCCTCGTAGCGCCATCCGCCGAAAGGAAAGACTGCTCCGTCGTAATAGTAGTAATCGTATCCTTCAGGGTAACTCCACACATTTCCTGCGTGGTGCAGCACAATGTCCAGGATCACGCGCATATCGCGTTCATGCGCCGCGTCTACCAGTTCGGCAAGATCTTCCTTAGTGCCGAAGCGAGGGTCAACGCGGGTAAAGTCGATGATGTCATAACCGTGATAGGACTCCGGATTGTTTTCAAAAACCGGACTAAGCCACAACGCGGTGCAGCCGAGGTTTTTGATGTAGTCGAGATTTCGCGTGATGCCCTTTAGCGTACCTCCACAGGTGTTGCGTAGCTGTTCACCAGTTCCGAAGCCTTTTTGCTTACCGCGGTTGTTGCGAGGCTCGCGGTGGTGGTCGTCATGAAACCGGTCGACCATGAGAAAGTAGATGAACTCCTCGCGCCATTCACGGGTGCCATTAGACCAGTACTTTTTCCCCGGCTTAGGGGAGAGGTCGAGATCGTTGATGGAAACCTTCGTATCCGGCATCGCCTACTTCTTT
>DATCLO010000198.1:0-35647 GCA_036563875.1 Cyclobacteriaceae bacterium | reverse complement strand
GTCCTGAAAGATGCCATTCGCAACGAACACGTCTTTCCATCCATCATTGTCAATGTCAAAGAACAACGCACCCCAACTCCAATCGGTAGCTTCGACGCCCGCTAGTCTTCCCACTTCGCTGAAAGTGCTGTCTCCATTGTTGATCTGGAGCATGTTTCGCGTAAACTGGTGGTAGTAATTATTCTGAATGTTATACTGATACCGATTCCAGTCTTCAAACGTCGTCACCGTTTTTAGCCGTTCATCTTCACCCGGAAGCATTTCGGTAACGAAGATGTCGACATCGAGGTCATTGTCGATATCCGCGATATCTGCTCCCATGGAAGAGATGCTTGTACTCTTGATCCAGTCGGTAAGCTGTTCGGAGAAGGTTCCGTCCTGATTGTTTATGTACAGGTAATCCCGCTCGAAAAAGTCGTTGGAAATGAAAATGTCCAACCAGCCGTCTCCATTGACGTCGCCCACAGACACACCTAATCCAAATCCGATTGCACTTCCATAGATACCGGCCTCAGCGCTGACGTCCGTGAACGTATCGCCATCATTTCGCAGGAGTTTGTCGCCGCCAAGACGGTCCCGCTTATCGCGTTCGTTCTTTCGCAAATTGAAACTTCCAATAGGCGTGTACGAATTGTTGAGGATGTAAAGGTCCAGGTCCCCGTCGCGATCGTAGTCAAAAAAGGACGCGTGGATCGCAAAGCCCGGATCCGCGACATTGAATTGCGCGGCTTGTTCTGTGAAGGTCAGATCGCCGTTGTTGATGAACAGTTCATTCCGCCGGTCGGCAGTCGTAGGACCCGAATTACACACGTAAATATCCAGCCAACCATCACCGTTGACATCGGCCATGGTCACTCCGGTTGACCAGAACTTTGTGCCCTTCACTCCGGCCTTTTCTGTGATGTCCACGAATTGAAAGTTGCCCTTGTTCAGGTAGAGCTTATTCGGGACCATGTTGCCCGTAAAGTAAATGTCGATTAGGCCGTCGTTATTGACGTCGCCCAGCGCAACTCCCCCACCGTTATAATAATTGCGATACGTGTAGATGTTGAATTCCTGTGAGAATGTCAGCCGGTTTTCAAAATCGACTCCGCTTTCGGACGGCTCAATGAATTCGAACAGAGGATCACCAACCTTTTTTTTGGCATCGGGCGAACAGCCCAAAAGCGTTAGCGTCACAACGCACCAGCCTAGCACCGCGGCACGCGATATCCGTTCGACAAATATGAATCTCCGTAACCTGATTAGTACTCTCATCCAGCCCCTAATCTACACGAATTACCAATTTAACGGAGAAGTTTATTGCCTACAGCGCCGCCTATGCCACTTCACACTATGTGTTCTATGTGAAAAATCTATGTGTTCTATGCGGTTCAAAAAACTTTCCTTGAACCACATAGAATCCACATAGGGTACGATCAAGGTTCGGACTTCACTATCCTGAGCGATGTCTCTCCTTTTCCCCTGGCCGTGAGCTTGACGATGTAGATGCCGCGTGGCAGGAAGGTTAGATTGACGCGACTGTTACTGTGCGGGCGTACAACTTGATGGCCGTAGTCTTTTCCGGTGAGGTCGTAGATATGAACGGTCACTTCATCACTTATCGACGACTCTATTTCAAGGTAATCTGGTGTAGGATTAGGGAACAATCTCACGCCGCTGCGGAGGATATTGTCATCTACGCCAACGATCGTCGTCTGATCCACTTCAACAGTAAGTGTATTCGTCGCGCGACAACCGAAAAGGTTGTCGGTTTCCATGACACTCACAACGCCTGAATCTTTGCCCCATTTGACGGTCACCGCTTCACCTTGCTGTTCGAACTCAGCAGCACCGGCAACATTCCAGGAATAGCGACTCGCCTGTTTCGGATTAGCGATGGAGTACGTAGTCTGCGCGTTTGCCTCAACGAGGTCGGATCCCTGGATAACAGGCTGCGATGCGCTGCCTGCTTTCACGTTGAGTGTACGGGACGAACCACCGCCACAGCTACCTGCGGTGGAGACCGTAACAACGTAGTCACCGGGACCAGGAAAGCTTACAACGGCTACAGTACCATCGTAGCTGACGGATGCTCCGGCAACACTCCAGGAATATGTGACATCCTCCTGGCCTGCAACTTCGAACGTCACCCTGTCGCCGGCACATACATTTTCCGGACCGGATATATAGCCTGGCTTAGGTGCTCCAGCTTCAACGTCGATCCTCCCCAGGTTGCCATACAATCCGCAGTAGTAAAGCTGACCATTCACTATTGTGGCATCGGAGATGCCTATATAGCGAAGGTTGCCAATCCACGACCAGCTGGTTCCGCCATCGATCGTTTCATATACTGAGCCCTCTTCCAGGAATGCATATCCTTTGGTCGCTGAAACGAACTTCAGTCGGCGAATGGTTGACGGCAAGCCGCCAAACACGGGCGTCCAGCTGACGCCACCATTTGTTGTCTTCAGCAGTAATCCATCCTTGCCACCCATGAATCCAGTCGTTGCGCTAACAAAAGCGATCGTGTTGAAAAATTCACCGGATCCCGACCAGGTAAATACGGGCGACCATGAAGCCCCACCATCGGTGGTCTTGATTACTTTGCCAAGAAGGTCGACCCCATAACCAACCGTAGCGCTGGCAAAGGTCACCTCCATGAGTTGATTGAGCGGCTCATTGTAGACGATCGACCATGACGCACCGCTATTTGAGGTTCTGTACAAAACACCAGAAGTGCTGTAGGCAACAAGCGTTGTTGAGCTGGCAGCGACAAGTTTCCTCAGATTAGCCGTACCGTTAGCGTCAATGTTGTAAACAGGCGTAAACGATGTTCCGCCGTTCGTTGTCTTGTAGATGTTGTAACCGTCGGCAATGTATCCCGTCTGGTCGTCCGTAAACCATGACCCGGTGACGACGGTATTCAGGTCGAGTTTTTTCCAGGAATTTCCACCGTCCGTAGATTTGTATCCATGGAACTCTCCAAATACATAGCCGACGGATGCTGAAGGGAAACTGATGGTATGGAAATCTTGCGCGCGAAGTTCAGCCTTGATTTCCCAGTTTGCCGTACCTGCGGACGCGGTGAGAACTGCGTTGCCCGGCTCTATGGACAAAGGGTTCGATGAGTTGGTGCCAGCTATAGCAACGAGGTTGGAAGACGCCTTGTAGGCAACGCCCGTAACCCAGGAAAGCGGTTCTGCGCTAGCAGTCGTCCAGTTTAATCCCTTGTTCGTGGTGATTACGAGCTCGCCAGAGTTATAACCTCCAAATACGTAGGCGGTATTTGAGCCGGCGAATCCGATGCCCGTGAAATAGTCTCCAAGGATGCTGCTAACCGGATACCAGCTATCACCTCCGTCGTCCGACTGGTATATGTTAGAAGGTGACACCATGATCCCGTGTGTCGCATCAAAGAATCCAACGTCCCGATACTCGTTAAACGCACCGAGCAGTTGTGTATCAACCACATTCCAGTTTACACCGCCGTTGGTAGTCTTCAAGACCAGTCCCCAGTAGCACATGATGCCGGTGTTGGCATCCCAGAACCACATTCCATTAGGCACATCGTTAGCGGGTTGAGAGATGGCCTGCCAGTTGCGACCCCCATCGTCGGTACGCAGCAAAGTGCCGAAGAAGTCCACCGCGAATCCGGTGGTTTCATTCACGAAGAAAGAATTGGCGACGGAAGCGTCATCAGGAAGGAAAAGCCGGAACCACGTAGCACCGGAGTCTTCAGACTTCAACAGTAAACCATTGCCGGTAATGAATCCACTCGTTCCGTGAAACACAATGCTGCGCAGCGGGACATCCGTTCCTGAGTAAATCCGAGTCCACGACGATCCGTCGTTTGTCGACCGCATGATCACGCCATCCTCACAGACGGCGAACAAGTGTCCCTGGCTGTTATACGCAACGTCGTTGATACCAAAATCCAGGCGTTGAATCTCCGCCCTGCAGTCGTCCGTTGATTGTGAATTGTCAGGCGTAATGAATATCGTCAGGGACGACTCAAAGACTCCCCCGTCGCCATCAGCTGAGACACGTACCGTGTAGATGCTGCGCTTACTGTAGTCAAACGTTGCCGCTGTTCGCAAGACATCGCCAGCCACCTGGAACAAATGGTTGTCTGCGTCTCCTACGCCCGACTCAAGTTTGAAGGTGAATATTCCGCTACCGTCTATCGGAGACAGGCGTCCAACAGTTGTACCTGGAGGTAAGTTCTCGCGGACGCTGTGGTTGGTGAGCTCAATTTCCGGATCACTTTGTGGTGTTAGATGGCGGGAAAGCACGTCGGGATCGAAGACATCACAAAATGCCGGCGTATTGCCTTCAACTGACGGACCTCTGACATCCAGCACGAAGTTACCTTCGTTGGCATCGGTGGTCCTGATTGTAAGCCGACCCTTGCGTGTGCCGGGAGCCAGGGGAAGGAAGTATACCTCAACCGAGACCTTTTCACCGGCCAGTAAATATTCTGGTAGTTCTCCAAGCAGGTAGAAGTCCTGTCCTGAGATCATCACATCCAGGAGCATCAGGTCTCGCGTGCCGGCGTTTGCAATGTCGATTGTGCGGACAGCGCATCCATCGACTTGCACCGCGTCAAAGACCAACTGTCCGCCCGACCGCACGGAAGACCCATTGACCCTAACGTCAACTTCACCTGCAGGTGCTGAGCTCCACAAAGCAAGACCATAGCCATCGTCAGCACTGAAGAATACCTTATCACCCGAGACGGTGAGCAACTCCGGAATGGAGGGTTGATTTCCCTGGTTGATGTCGAATAGCTGGCGCGTGCCGGCTTGCGTACCATCGCTTGTCCAGAACTCGCCATCGCCGGAAAAGTAGAGCTTTCCGCCAACGACGACAGGCTTGTTTTCATCGCGATACGGATAGCCGAGTTCTACGGTGTGGATCTCCACAGTGCCTGCACTCGTTCCATCCGATACCCAGAGCGTATAATCGGCAGAAGATCCTGCCTGAAAGAATAACCGGTTGTCGTATGCCACGAAGTTGTGCATTGCCGTAGTAGCATCTGACGGCCACCATCCGAATGATTTCACCATTGCGGTTCCAGCAGATGTACCGTCTGTTACCCAAAGTTCATCCGCCTGATCGCCAAAATTTTTTCTCACGGAGAAAAACACTTTGCTCCCTACAGCAGTGAGGTTGGCAACCTCGTAGAAGCCGGGACTGGGAGCAATGAGTTCTTTCAGTGACGAATGTGCTCCGGTCCCCTGAATTCGGTATAGCCGTACCGTGCTGCCCGAAGAAGATCTCGTCGAAAAGTAAAGGCTGTTGCTTACGGCAAGAAGGTTGGAAACGAACGGCTGTCCGTCAATATTTAAAGCCTGCGTTCCTGGTGTGGTGCCATCAGATCGCCACAGCGCTCCATCAAACACCAAGTAAAGGTAGTCGGGTGTTGCCGCGATTTCGGAGACTTGTCCGAATCCCAGGTCAGCAACTTTGACAGTACCGGCAGCCGTGCCGTTGGACCGGTACAAGGACGTGTTGAAGCCGTCCGCGGACGCGACGAAGTAGAGGTTGCTCTTGTAGACTACCAGCGACCGTGGCTCGGAGCCGAGGTTATGTCCGGGACGAATGTCACTTACGAGCGTTGTTCCTACGGCAGTTCCATCCGTACTCCATAGTTCATCGCCATACTGGAGCGTTGTCGCGGTAAAATAGAGTTTGTCGTTCAGCAGGGTGAAGTTGCGGGGCGTAGAGCCGCCTGAACCGGGCTGTATGTCGCGCAGGAGGGTCGTTCCTTCAGCCGTTCCATTGCTGATCCACAGTTCGCTGCCGTGCGCACCATCATCAGCCGCAAACACAATTTTCCCACCCAGATCAGCCAAAGAGGAGATGGTGTAGTACCGGGATAGGAATTGTTGCGCTAGAATGGAATGAAACCCAAAAAGGGCCACCAGGACCAGAAGGCGTCGCAACATAGGCCAACTATAAATCGACGAAATATACAAAATTCGGGAATACAACCGCGATGACGGAATTTTCGCTATTTGATGATTAAGTTCTACCTTGAAGCGCCAAATCCCGGAAAGAAAAAAGACAACCAAAAAAATCAAAAGGCTATGAAACGAAAAGCAACAGCAGTATGGAAAGGTACCGGCAAAGAAGGTACTGGTGTGCTTACGACCGATTCGGGTGTACTCAAATCAACCAAATACAACTACCGTTCACGGTTCGAAGATGGAAAGGAAACCAACCCGGAAGAACTGGTTGCTGCCGCACATGCAGGGTGCTATGTCATGAAGCTCAGCTTTGTTCTCGGAGAAGCTGGCTTCACACCGGATGAACTTGAAGCCACATGCACCGTTTCACTCGAAGGCGGCTCCATAAAAACCTCACACCTTGATCTGAAAGCAAAAATCAAAGACATCGACAACGACACCTTCCAGGAATGTGCCCGCAAAGCGAAAGAAACCTGCCCGATCTCAATGTCGTTGAATGCGTCAATCTCGCTGAACGCGACTTTGGGATAATCCCGAGGTGTTGGCGCTAACTCCTTCAACGCAAGGACTGAAAGGGCAACTATTTCTCTGCTTCGCGCACTACATGCTGCTCCACGTCCCTCGGCAGGTCATGATGGTGCTTGATGACCAAAATTGACGGGCAATCTTTGATCCACGTCGCGCGTTTGGAGTTGATTTCGTTCCAAAGGTCGAGGCTGACAAGGATGAGGTTGAAGTGCGCCAGCAGCTGACGGTCGGGTATGCGCTGTTCAATGACTTCATTGAAGTGGGTCGCCAGGTGGAAGTAAGGTGATTCTTTGTTGTAAAAGTCGACATGCTGGCCGTCGGACACTTTCAGCACCGTTACACGGGCGCGGTTGCTCGTGCGGAAGCGGTAGGCGTACTCCAGCAACGCGAGGTCGTCTTCCGAACCGAGCAGCAGCAGGATGCTTTCGGCCATTACGAAGCCTCTGTCGATAAGCACGCCGATATTCGTCTCTCCCCCTTCCAGTAATTGCCTGAGCACGCCGCCCGTTGCTTTTTCCGTGAAGATCGGCCGTGCGGCGCCGACAAGCACGAGATCGAACCGACCCTGCGAAACGGTGCTGATGATTTCTTTGTCGACCTCCTCCGTATTCTTATATAGTGTGTTGATTCTCAGGCCAAGCAGCTGTGCTGTTGAACGTATTGGTTGAAAGGCTTCCTTCTCGTAGAGAAGCGCTTCATAAGGTTTAATGTCGTAGCTCGGCGTAATGTGCAGCGCTGTGATGTCGACATTGCGGTTATGCTTTAGCGTGAGCTGATCGGCCAGACGAATTAGTGTGCTTCCCATTTTCGGCGGACCGAAAGAGAGTAGTATTCTGAACGACGTGCGAATGCGTGCCAATACCCGCGCACCGAAGTCGTCTTCCACAAACAACCGCTCAAGCAGGTTCAGCGCGGGGTTCGTGAGCATCGTCGTCGCGATGGTCATTAGCACCAGCATAGTGAAAATCTCTGCGGAAAAGACGCCCAGTTCATAACCAATATTGATGATCACGAGCTCCATCAATCCACGTGTGTTGAGCAGTACGCCCAGTGACAGTGCATCCCGGGGATTGAGCCCTGACATCCGCCCCGCCAGTGCTATTGAGCCAAACTTGAACGCCACTGCTACGAGGAACAGGGCAACAAAGGCCACCAGGTGCGATGCTGAGTTCAGCAGTGTGACGTCAGTGCGAAGACCGGTAAGAATGAAGAAAACCGGCAACAGGAAAACAAGGCTGATGTCTTCAAACTTTTCGGTAATGATCTTCTTAAAGGAAAGGTTATGTGGCATCGCTATACCTGCGAGAAACGCACCGAAAAGCGCGTGAATGCCTATGGCTTCCGCCACGTATGACGATCCTACCAACACAAGCAGGATGAGTCCCACGACCCGCTTGTTGAAGATCTCTTTCGACGCGTAAACAGATCCAACTTTGTGCATGAGAGGCTTCACGACCGTGAGCATCAGGACGACATATATCGTCCCCATCACGACAGGTCCGGCAGCAGCCGCAAATCCTCCTGCCCTCACCATCGCCACAACGGCTGCCAGCATACACCATACGGCAATGTCAATAGCGGCAGCAGATGTGATGGCCATTGAACCCAGTGGCGTTTTGTAAAGTCCTCGCTCCTGCACAATGCGTAACAGTGACGGAAATGCGGTGACCGTAAGACTCAATGCCGTCAGAAGTGCAAACGCCTGGAATGTGGCACCGTTTTGCGCGTACTCCGTATACAGAAAATAAGCGAGCCCCATTCCCGCAAGCATCGGTATGATGATACCAATGTTGCTAATGAAGACCGTCGCCTTCGCCTGCGTTCGCAATACTCGGATGTCCAACTCCATCCCCATGATGAACATGAAGAGGATAAGACCAACCTGGCTCAGGAGATGCAGATTCCCAAGGGACGCAGAAGGGAACAGCCATGACGATACCTCGGGCAACAGGAATCCAAGCAGTGAAGGACCGAGAAGGACACCTGCCAGTATCTCACCGATTACCGGTGGTTGACCAAAACGCGCAGTAAGAACAAGAAACAGGCGAACAACAAGGAGGATGACGACGATCTGCAGCAACAGCATCGCCAGCGGAGAGTTCCACAACACACTTCCGGATTCGACGGGACCGGGAACAGGCGCTACAACCAAGTCTCCCGAGGCGGGCAGCTTGTCTCCAATATTAAGTATCCAGAGCATTAGCCCGACGGATGCTATAAGCGCAAGTGCGTAGAAAATGAAGGAAGAATTCCTCATGTAGCCGTTGCTGCCACCTATACGTTAAACTTAACCAAAATCCGCAAACCCTGACGACTTCGTTCAAAAAGAAAGTGAAAAGGCCCGGCGCAAAATCCGGGCCTGGTTTCGGTTTAGATAACGTACATCGAAAGATAGGTAAGTTACCCGAGCGCGGCAACATCCTTGAGGGACATTTCTATGATCCCTCGCGCTCGGACAATTCCATCCATCGTTCTGTGCGGACCTCTATTTCCTGATCGAGATCGCGGATTTTGTTCGACAGCTCCAAAAGCGCCCGATGATCCGTTTCCCCTCCCGAGAGCCGTTCGATGATAGTAGCCTTTTCCTTTTCCAGGGCCTCTATCTGCTCCGTCAGTTGCTCCAACTCCCTTTTTTCCTTAAAGGAAAGCTTTCGCGGTGTCGCAGGTGAGGGTTCGGGTTTCGGTGGGACCGTTTTGACCGGCGTTTCAACTGGCTTTACCTGCATTGCTTTCCAATCGCGATAATCGGAATAATTGCCATTGAACACCGTAACCTCCCCGTCAGTCACCACGAACAGCTGGTCCACCAACTGATCCATAAAATATCGGTCGTGGGATACGAGCAGCAGACATCCGGCGAAGTTCTCGAGAAACTCACCCAGGGCGTTCAGCGTTCCGATGTCGAAATCGTTGGTGGGCTCGTCCAGTACGAGGAAGTTGGGGTTGCTCATCAGCAGTTTCAGCAACTGAAGGCGTTTCTTCTCGCCCCCGCTCAGTCGTCCAATGGGCGTGTATTGCTTTTCCGGGGGGAAATTGAAATGCTCGAGGAAGCGGGAAGCAGACAGGCTCGATCCATCCTTAAGCGTGATGAACTCTGCTATCGATCGCACCTCCTCGATGACACGGACGTCAGGGTTTAATACCGCTACTTCCTGTGAGAAATACCCGATCTTCGTCGTCAGGCCCGTCACCACCATTCCCTTGTCCGGGGGAATGCGCCGTGTGATGACGTCCAGCAACGTGGATTTACCCGCTCCATTCCGGCCAATTACTCCAATCCTATCGCCTTTCTTGAAGACATAGGAAAAATCGCGGATGATCGTTTTGTCCCCGTACGCCTTATGGATGTGCTCCAACTCGAGGATCTTCCCACCCTGTCTCGATTCGCTGACTTCAAGCTTCACTTCTCTCCTCTCCGGAGCTTCCGCAGCTTTTTCCCTCAGTGTTTCGATTGCGGCAATCCGTGCACGCGATTTCGTTCCGCGCGCCTTGGGTTGTCGTCGCAACCATTCCAACTCCTTTCGGAGCAGATTGCGCGCCCGTGCAGCTTCAGCCTTTCTCACCTCCTCGCGTTCTGCTTTTCGTGCGAGAAAATTAGCGTAGTTACCGGGATAGGAATACAAGCGACCATCATCCAGCTCAAGAATACCCGTGGCAACCTTGTCCAGGAAGTACCGGTCGTGCGTCACCATGATGAATGTGATCTTTGCTGAAGAGAGGTAGTCCTCCAGCCATTCAATTGCTTCTACGTCGAGGTGGTTGGTCGGCTCATCCAGAATCAGCAAATCCGGTTGGGCAATGAGTACCTTTGCGAGATGAATGCGTTTCTTTTGTCCACCTGACAGGCTATCGTAGATTGCATCGAGGTCGGGTATCCCCAATTTTCCGACGATCTCTTTTACGTTTGACTCGTAGCCCCAGGCCTGAAGTTCCTCCATGCGCTGAAGGAGGTGTTGCATCTCTTCCCCGGATATTTCATGTGCGATAGCTTCCTCATACGCCTTCACCACTTGTCCGATTTCGTTCTGCTCGTCGAACAACAGATCACGCAAAGCAACATCATCGGGCACTTGCGGATTCTGGTCGAGTATACCGACGCGTATTCCTTGTCGCAACACCACCGTTCCTTCGTCGGGCGTCAGTTTTCCCGCCAGAATGCTAAGCAATGTCGACTTTCCGGCACCGTTTACGCCTACCAGTCCCAATTTTTCACCCTCTGCAACTCCCAGGGACACGTCCCGAAACAACCATGCGTCACGGAAAGATTTTGAGAGTCGCTCGGCAGACAAAAGGTTCACCATCACTGAAAATTGGTAACGGAAAGTAAGGCGCGAATTTAGTGGAAAAAAGACGCAAAGAATTTATCTTCGCACAACCATTCCGCCCTGCTGACATGAGCCTTCGGATCGTCAACATCACAATACTAACGTTATGAGATCAAGTTTACTCACCGCATCGTTCCTCGTCATACTTTCAATTGCGGCCGCCGATGTGATGGCCCAAAATATAGGAGATAGAATACTGCGGAAAGCGAAGCAGCGCGTAGATCAAAAAATCGAGCGAGCCATCGACAAGGGTCTCGACGAAGTTGAAGAAGGTGTAGAGGAAGGCGTCAAAGGGGAAAAGGAATCAGAGTCGAAAGGTGGATCATCAGGTGGTAGCACACCATCAGAGGATACGGGAACTGCCGGAACCTCGTCATCAGGGAAAGCATCTCCTTCTGCGCCTGCAGCCCCTACGTTTGCTGCGTATTCCAAGTTTGATTTTATCCCGGGCGATAAGGTCATCGCGTTCGAAGACTTTGCACAGGATGCTATCGGAGATTTTCCTGATAAGTGGAACACCAACGGCGGCGGTGAGGTCGTAACGATCGAAGGTCGCCCTGGCCATTGGCTGGCATTTACTACAAAGGGTGGCGTGACGCCCGAATTCATCAATTCACTGCCGGAAAACTTCACGCTTGAATTCGACCTGCTGTGCAACCCGGGTTACGATTTCTACGCCACCAGCTTCGACTTCTCCATAGCCGAGCGGACTGACCCAACCAATTTCTCGCGGTGGCCAAACGCTGTTAAGATCGAACTCCATCCCAAGGATGCCACAAGCCGCCCAACAGGCCGGTCGTGGTATCGCGTGTTCCAGAACAACCAGGAGGTCATGAACAACCAGCGCGATGCACTGGCGTGTTTTAACAACTCCGATCGCAATTATGCACGCATCAGCATCTGGCGTCAAAATCAGCGCATTAGAGTATACGTCAACGAAACCAAGGTTTGGGATCTGCCGCGCGCTTTTGTTCCTAATGCGAAGTACAATTCGATCATCTTCGAAAGAGGAAACGCGGCTGAAGGCAACTACTACTATATCTCAAATCTTCGCCTCGCCGTTGGCGCTCCCGATACGCGTAACAAACTGCTTACAGAAGGACGATTCTCAACAACGGGCATCTACTTCAATACCAATTCTGCAGACATCAAGCCTGAATCCTACGGTATTCTGAAAGAGATTGCTGATGTTCTGTCCGCAAATCCGGAAGTCAAAATCGCCATTATCGGTCACACCGACAGCGATGGCGACGAAGCCCACAACCTGGATCTCTCCAAACGAAGAGCCGCTTCTGTTCGTCAAGCCCTTATCGACAACTTCGGCATCAGCGGAGATCGCATGCAGACCGATGGCAAAGGGGAATCACAGCCCGCAGAGAAGAACGATACACCGGCCGGGAAAGCTGCGAATCGGAGGGTTGAGTTTGTGAAGCTGTAGCCGATGGGCACTGGGCAGTAGGTAATCGGTAATCGGTAATATTTTCTCAAAACAAAAATCCCAACCTCAGATAAAACAAATTCCCTTCGGGTGAATGTCCCAATTCCGCGGACAGTACGGTAAGGTTAAACGGCGTAAACCAAATCCCTCCACCCCACGTCCGATGCCAGACATCCGAGTGTCCTGAAGGTGCCGTGGGATCAATGCCCTCTTCGTTCTCGTACCACACGCGTCCGAAGTCATGGAATCCAAGTATTCCCATCGAAACAGGGAACAGGTACGTTCTGAAACTGGTGAGTTGCAGCCGCATCTCGAGGTTCGTGTAGAATCGTGAATCGCCATAGAACCGCGTCTTCCTGAATCCACGGATCTCCGTACGACCATCGAGAACCTGAGCCTGATAGAACGGATAAGTTCCGGTGTTGATCCCGCCACCTGCACGAACAGCGAAAATGAGCCGTCCCGGATATCGGAACGTATGATACAGCGCAACGGATCCGTCGAGACTGGTGAATCCATCTCCTTCACTTACTGCCTGCATCGCGCGACCAGCAAGCCTCGCATACATGCCTCGTTTGGTGACAACGTCGTTGTCGCGATTTGCGCTTTCAACTTCGAACTGGAGACCTGCAAAGCTGTTGTACCGCTCAAAAATGTCGTACGGCAATGTTTCGGCATAATCAAACACATACCGATCCTCCCCGTCTGAAGGCTCCAATTCTATTCGCTGATAGGCCGGACCTATCTTTAGCTGCGTGTAGTTTCCTATCGGTCGCGTAAGGAAAGCCGAGAGACGAATCTCTTCGAACCTGAATCGATAGTAGTCGATAGCGTCGTCTGCGTTAATGCCAGGCTGGTCATCGATATCATCATCAAACACCGATTCGTTTCCCCATCCGAAAAAGTTGTTCACGAAGTTCGGTGCTTTGATGTCGGCCGCAACTTCGAGATTCCAGTTGCCAACTGCGTCAGTGAAAATTCCCCTGTACAGCAAATTGTAGGAACTGGTACGCGGTGCGATGCTGGCCAGGGCAATGTGACGTTGCTTAAAAGGTTCCTTCCGAAATCCATGCGTCTGATACAGAACACCTCCTCCGATGAAAAGGCCGTCATCAGGGTTAAAGTTTCCGTAAATGAGAGGCGCGAGGCGGTCGTACCGGAACGACATGCGATCGTAATCATTGACCATCGGATCATTCTCCCTCCGATCACGAACGTTCCCGGACGACTGCAGGAACGATGACTCAGGCGTGTCGTAAAAGATGGTTTTACTGCCCGATCGCACCGTTGAAACATCACGGAGGCTGTCCATGTCAGGTCCACCAATGACACGTATCTTTATGCTGGATTGCGCCTCACCTCTGATATCAAAACGATCGATCCCACCTCTTCCGTAAAGCCGAATCTCTTTCGTTTCTTCCGGTCGGAAGACGCGATGGTAGATTTTTTGTCTTCGCTCACCTTCCTTATTCGCCTTGTATACATCCACCACAACGTTGCCATCCTCCTGCCGAACGACATCGAATGCCTCATGCTTGTCGGAACCGACAACGTCAACCTCACGCGCCAGGAAACGATAGAGCTCCAGCGCTGACTCCATCAGATTATCACGTCGTGCTTTCAACTTCCGGATGATCTCTTCACCATGAAGCGCATAGATTTCCTGAGGCCACAATTGAATGGCGCTGACAATGACACTATCCGTGAGGTTTTGCTGAATGTGGCGGACGGCCTGGATCCAGTCGTCCTGGGTAAGACTCGTAAGAAAACTCCTATCGAAATAGCGGGCGTTGAAAGCGAGACCTGGTGCCCAGTCGATTTCCTCATCAAAGCCCTCGAATTTCGGCATAGCCCATTTACGACTCCACAATCGGGGCAGTATGCCTTCATTCACAAAGAAAGTTTGATCGCGGTCGCGCGGTATGGGTTGATAAAAGCTTCGCTTACCCTCTTCGAATTCCGCCCATCGCCATTGATCGTCGTGCCGGTCCCAGTCGCCGATCACGAGGTCGAACAATCGCGACTTCAACACCTGCTTTTCGTCAATAAAGTTGTCGTTGTCCTCCTGCAGCTTTTCCAGAAGTCGCGGTGTACCAATGATGTTTGAGGACCTGCCGAAGGATGGCTCATGCGACCAATCTTCATCGGGGCGCTCCTCAAATAATGCGAGCATGTTCGCGAACTTCTTGCGATAGACCCCGAGCCGCGGATCGTCGGGAATGTATACAAGCTTTGGATTGGTATGGTAGACCCCTACCGCGTCAGCCATTGGTGGTACAACAAGCGCGGCATACGGATGCGCTGCGGATATCTGATCTTCTACCAGATCCTGGGCAAAAGTTTTACGGAGCGGTTCGGGAACAGCTGCCTCAGGATATTTCTCAATCGAGCGAAGGGTGTACTCCCGTCCGACAGAATCCCGCAGTCTCAAAGACACAGTCTGCATTCCGCCACCCGTCTGAACCGGTTGGAGTCCGCCTTTTTCCTTCCCTATGTCGAACACAGGAACCTTAATCGACTGGCCCCATTCAGCGCGATAGTTTTCTCCGAGCATGCGTTGACGCCAGGGTTTGGCCGCATACTTTGCGCTGGCTTTCACGATCACACTATCGGGAAATTGCTGTTCGCTGGCCGCGGTTTCAATTTCAACCGAAGGAAGCGCCGCGAGTGTATCCCGATATACCTCAAGCCCCTTAGAATGATCATCGTCGACGCGCCAGAACGTAACAACAGCAGCGCCATCGCGCATCAGGTCGAGTTGAGCAAAACCGGTGATCGACTCGGCAAACAGGGCGTGGCCCTTCTTTTTTACATGATAGGTCTTTGCACCTGAACCACTCACGATGAAGTAATTTTCACCGATGGTCGCGTACTGAAGTGCATGGTCGTGGCCAGCAACCATGACGCTCCCGGCATAGTCCGACATAATATCCATCACCTGGCTGGCATAAGCCCGGTACAAGGGGTGAGCCAGATCCTGAACGTTGCCGAACCAGGCACGATAGGTCGGATACAAAGAGCCGATTATCGGCAAAGGGATATATAGCTTTGGGTTTACACTGGTCAGCGGGAAAATATGCTCTTTGAGGGTGAATACACCGCCATGTTCTCCGTACGTGACTGCAGGATGGTGTGCCGCGAGTATGACACGGCGATCGTAATAGCGAGCATAAACATCCGACAGCGCGGTCGCAAGATCAGCCGAAGTCTTCACTTCGCACGGGCTGTCTTCTTCCGTTGTACTCTTCCAGGGATGCAATGGCCACTGGCTGTCGATGATGACGAGCACAGCCTTATCGGTCAGTTCAATTACTTCAGGGCCCGGACATCCGTCGCGTGGCAGAAACGAAATCCGATCATCGCCCAGCGAGTCAATGAAGCGCTGCTGCCGCAACAGCGTCGAAAGTCCATCGCGCGCACCTTTTTTCCAATCGTGATTACCCGGAATGAAAATCGTCTCTGCTTTCGTATCCTTCACCCATCCAACCTGCATTCTTATGATGGATTCCGCCTCCTCCCTTTTGCGTGATCCTTCAGGAGGCATTCCTTTAGGATAGATGTTATCGCCAAGAAATAAGACCGAGGAAGGATTCGTTGTCTGGGTGACCCTTTCACGCAGAAAGGTCCCAACAGGGCTGTCAAAGTACGGCTCCCCGGCATCGCCAATCAGGAAGAGGGTGTGCTCAACCTGGGCGTACACCAGCATGGGACACGCCAGTACCAGCGCCGCTATCGATACATACAGTAGCCTCATGCGATGATCCGGATGCAATCTACACGCTATTACACGGGCTTGGAGTCATTTGGTTAAATATTCTACCTTAGCCGGGACTGATCCTATGGAAACAGCGCTAATTACAAAGGCAAAAGCATTCGCGGAAGCAACATTCAACAACGCTGTTTTTGACCGCCTTACCTATCATAACCTGGAGCATACCCAGGCTGTTGTCCGCGCCGCGGAGATCGTAGGGCGGGAGTCCGATCTTAGTGACGACGAGATGGAATCCGTGCTCGTGGCCGCCTGGCTGCACGACATAGGCTATGTCAACGGAGGCGCAGATCACGAGGCGGCCGCTGCGGAGATGGCACAACAGTTACTGTCGGAATGGGGTGCCCCGGCACGCAAAGCGATGGAGGTGGCCGATGCGATACGCGCTACCCGAATGCCTCAGCAGCCGCATACCATGGTTAGCAAAGTGCTGTGCGACGCTGACCTGTATCAGCTGTCACAGCCCGACCACCTGAAGCACAGCCATAAGCTGCGTGAGGAATTGGAATCGCAGAAAGGGGAATCGATTCCGGAAGAGGAATGGCTGAGGACGACGCTGGAGTTTCTCCAGAGCCATCAGTATCACACGCCGTATGGAAAGACCGTTCTCGAACGCGAAAAGAAGAAGAACATCAAGGAACTTCGGAAGGCATTGGGCGACCCCTTGCCCGAGGACAAGAGAATCGAGGAACTTGAAGGCGAACTCGTTCGGTTAAAGGCCAGGCTTGAACGGCAAAAAAGCCTCAAACCCGATCGCGGCATAGAAACGATGTTCCGCACCACCTCGCACAATCACATACTGCTTAGTGATATGGCCGACAACAAGGCCAACATTCTCATTACCATCAACTCGATTATCCTGTCGATCGTTGTTTCAGTGCTCGTACGGAAAGTCGAGGAGAACATGGACCTCGTGATCCCCACGATTATCCTGCTTACGGTCTGTCTTACTACTATGGTTGCCGCGATACTGGCAATACGACCGAATATCTCAACGGGAAAATTTGCCCGTGAAGACATCAAGAACAAGCGTACGAACCTGCTCTTCTTCGGAAACTTCTACGGAATGGAAATCGAGACGTATGAGTGGGCGATGAAGGAAATGATGAAGGACGGGAACTACCTTTACGGTAGCCTCATAAAGGATATCTACTACCTGGGGAAGGTGCTGGGCAGAAAGTATAAATATCTGCGACTGGCGTACAATATCTTCATGTTCGGATTCGTAGCGGCTATTTTGTCCTTTGTGGTAGCCATGCTCCTTTAGTGACGGAACACCGCTCTCCTCTTAAAGAACAGGTAAAGGCAAAGGCCAATCTCAAAAACCAACAGCGACGTAACTGCGATAAAAATTCCCATAAGCCTGCACAATTGTAACCAGAGCAAGATATTCGTCCGGCATTAATAGCGGTACGCTGGCTGTACTATCCGCCTTTACCGCCGACGAACTGATCAATACTCCTTTGAATGGAAACTTCAGAACTTTTACGTCATCGGATCAGTAAGAAAGCAATCGATCAACTAATTGATTATGTGTGTGTTACGAGGGATAGATTTGAGGAGTTGTTTAAACTTTTTTACACCAGCACCGGAATGGTGAGACACCAATCTGCCTGGGCTTTAAGCTATTGCGCAGAGCGGTTCCCGGATTGGATTACACCTCATATTGGGAAGCTCATCCACCTTGTGGAAACAACCCGGGAGCCCGCTGGTATTCGGCGGAGTGTGATGCGCATGCTGCAGTTTGCCACCATTCCAAAGCGCTTTCATGGACGCGCTGTCAACGCGTGTTTCGCGCTACTCACAGACCCCAGAGAAGCGGTTGCCATCAAGGTGTTTGCCATGACAGTCTGTGCGAACATCGCAGAACAGAACAATGAAATTGCAAGGGAACTTAAGCTTGTGTTGGAGGATCAGATGCCGTATGGGACGGCGGGGTTTGTGAGCAGGGCGCATAAGATTTTGCGTAAGCTGGAGCCACTGCGTAGGGTGAGAGGTAGGTAGTGAGGGGTGAGGGGTAATCGGTAATCGGCGATTGTGGCTGTGATGCTGGTAGCCCTAGTCGATGCCTTGCTGGAGGGCGAAGATGAGGCTGTCGACCTGCTTGTGGTCTTCGTCGCCAGTTAGCTCGCGGTAACGGATCAGGCTTTTCACTGCTTCGCGATAGTCTTTTTCAAGGGCGAGGACCAGGCCCAGGTTAAAGTAGCTGTTGGGGAACTCGGGCTGCACTTCGATGGATACCCTGTAGTGAAGCTTAGCCAGCGCGTAATTGCCAACCTCAGCGTACAGGTTCGCGAGGTTGTAGTGCGCTTCGAAATGGCGTGGGTCGATTTGCAGACAACGTGTAAAGCTATCGATGGCGCCTGCGTATGCTCCCTCAAGGAATTGCAATATACCCAGATTACAGTAAGCGTCGGCTTGGCAATCGTCTTCGCGAATGGCCTTCTCATACAGCTTCTTTGCCCCGGCACGGTCGCCTTCCTCGTCAAGCATCAGCGCCTCTTCAAACGGAGTAAGCTTGTTAAGGCGGACAACCCTGGCACCGGTAAATAAACTAAGCTGGCCATGCCTATCCGTCTTCGGCTGACGCCGCACCCGGGTGGCGCGCTGAACGCCAAACTTCTCCGGAACCGATTGTGGAAACTTAATGACCTTTGCCATACGGTACCGTAAAGGTACGCCATTCGGATGAAAAGTAGCGCTAGTGCGCTCCGAAACGGCTGACAATTGGTGTCAGCTCGTCAGCTGGCCTTTCGTCGGGCGGTTTTGGCAGTCTTCGTCTTGGTCTCTTTGGCCGCTTTGCCTTTCGCCTTTTCCATCGGCTTCTTGGCAGCGTCGATACTGGCCTTAAGGGCGGTCATGATGTCGACAACCTTAGGTTCTTCCTGCTCGACCGTAACCACTTCCTTGCCCTCGATCTTGGCTTCGATGATTTCCTTCAGTGCATCACCGTAGTGATCCTCCATCTCGATATTCGCAAACTTGGTTGACATGGACTCAACAAGTGTGCGAGCTAGCTTGAGTTGTTCCTTGTCGACCTTCACATCAATGAGCTGTGGTACTTCGCTGATGCTTCGTACTTCCTTTGGATAGCGAAGTTTATACATCACGATGCCGTTTTCCTGCGGACTCAAGAGCACCGGCGTTTCGCGGTCGCGAAGCACCACTTTCCCCACTGCAATTTTGCCCGTCTCTTCCATCGTTGCTGCGAGGAGACCGTATGTCTTTGCTGCTACGTCGCCATCGGGACCAATGTAATACGGCGCCTCGTAAAGCGTAGGATGTACCTCCTCTTTGGCTACGAAGCCCTGGATTTCGATGACACGCGTGCTCTTGAGGCGGACCTTCTCGAAATCTTCCGGCTCTATGATCACATACTGGCCGGGCTCATACTGATACCCTTTTACGATGTCCTCGTTGCGGAGCGTTTTGCCTGTAACCTTGTCTTTCTTTTCGTAGGCAACAGGATTGTGGCCATCCTTCGACAGCAAATTGAAACTGATGGTCTGCGCCGCATCGATCGCATTGTAGATTCGGATGGGAATCGTGACGAGTGAGAACTGAATGTGACCCTTCCAGATTGCTCTCATAGAATTGAATTAAAAGATGAACAAATCATTGCTAAAATATTGATACATACCGGTTTTTCCAAAATTCACCGCTCGTATGACGGTTTTATCCTCACGCGAACTTTCAGATCGTGGAGGATCGTATACAGTCCAAAATAGGTACGATTGAGGTAAATCGCATCGCGAACACCCCTCGGCTTTTTGGACCGACGCAGCTCTTTAAGGTTCGCAAGTTTCTCGCCGAAGTCGTACAATGTGGCAAAATACTTGTCGTCTGCGAAGTCGAATGACTCGAATCGGAACGGACGTCCCAGCAGCGCCACAAGCTGGGTAAACAAATCGATAAAGAATGCCCGGTCACGCGGCGAATCATCCGGATAAATGAATCCCAACTCAGAGAACACGCGAATCTTTCGCTGCTCGTCATCAAAGAGTGATGGGTCATGAAGCTGGAAGTAGGACGAATGAAATGCATCCGGAATTTCCTTTACGCATCCAAAGTCTATGATTGCGAGCTTGCCATCAGGCATCAGGATGAAGTTTCCCGGATGAGGGTCAGCGTGAACAGCCCGGAGTTTGTGCATCTGGAAGTGATAAAAATCCCACATCGCCTGACCAAGAATGTGCGCTTGATCAGAAGGTATCCCCTGCTTTAAAGCCTCACCGAGCGGCTCACCATCAAGCCAGTCCATTGTGAGGATGCGAGTCGAAGAATATTCAGGATAGTATTTCGGGAAGACGACGTGCGGAATCACCTTCGACTTTGTTGACAGCGCGATCGACCGCTGAAGCTCGAGTTCATAGTCGGTTTCCTCAAGCATGCGGGCCTCGACTTCACTGATGAATTGATCGTATTCGGTAGGACTGAGGTGAAACATTGACAACGCGATCGGCCGCACCATCGCCAGGTCTGACTTGACGCTGTCGGCCACACCCGGATACTGAATCTTTACAGCAAAGGTGCGATTGCCCAACGTCGCCTTATGCACCTGCCCCATCGAAGCGGCGTTGACGGCCTTGTGCGTGAAGGTATCAAAGATTTCTTCCGGTCCTTTTCCAAAAGAAGAGCGGAATGTCTTCACCACAAGCGGATAGGAAAGCGGTGGAACGCTGTACTGTGCCATGGCGAACTTCCGCTGATATGCGGCCGGCAGCAGGTTACGGTCCATGCTGAGCATTTGCGCGACCTTCAGGGCGCTGCCTTTCAGGCGACTCAGCGAGTCGTAGATGTCGTCCGCATTCGCCTCGTGCAAAAGATCCCGAGGCGTGTCCGGATCAACGAGCTTTCGCCCATAGTGTCGCAGGTAATTCGTGCCGATACGTGCACCCGTCGTGAGAAATTGCGTTACCCTATGGACCTTTGAGACCGGAATCGACTGATTCTCTTCCTCGTCTTTCATACGTGCTTCCGGGATTGAAACATAAAGCGCGCGAGATCAACGGCAGAATCGACTACGCCTTTACCGATCAGGTCAAATGCCAGGTGCACGGATTTCTCCACATAGGCATCGGTACGGGCGAATGCGGGACTATCGTCAGTTTTCCAGAACATGATCAGGGACACCAGGTGAAGCCAGAACAGCCGTGAATACCCTCTTTCGAGGTAGGGTCTGCGGGCAATCTCTCCCTTCTCCTGCCCTTCCTGCAGAATCTTATCAGTAAAATTCAGGTACGCCTCTCTGAAATCACGGAGGAATGGAGGCACGAGCTCAAGCTTGCTGCCGCGTTCCAGCTGCAACAAAATGAAGCTGCGTTCGCGTGTTAGTTCCTCCAGGAGTGTGTAGCAGAGCGCAAGCATTTTCTCCCTTGCTGCGAAACCCTGGAAGGCCTTATCCGCGGAAAGACGCCGGATTGTGGTGTTCATGATCTCCTTCCAAACCTCGCGCTCTATTCCTGCGAAGGATCCGAATTCACTGTAGAACTCCTCTTCCTCAATGCCGAGGTCCAGGCAAAAACTGTACACGGAGGCCGGCGGCTTCCCAGTTTTCAGCAAGACTTCCTTGTACGCGCGGACGATCTTCTTCCTCGCAGAAGTCGCCGCCTTTTTGGTGGTTGATTTTCGAGTGGTTTCCATAACAAAATCAGAACAATCCGTCGGCGGAAAGGGTTTTTGGAGCCCTTTATATCTAACGGAAAAGACAGGTTAAATAGTCGAAAAAAAATCGCGTAACTTTGATATGCGCACTCGAAATCCCATGATCCGACATGGCAAACATATCGTTGTGTTCTTCCTTCTCGCACTGTTGACCAGTTCGGTTTCCGCACAGGACCGTCGCATAGCGCAGCACCATTTCGAATCGGGAGAACGGGCGTACCTGGGAGGACAATATGAACAGGCCCTGCAGGAGTACACGCGCGGTCTTGCCATAGATCCCGGCTACTACGAGGCGTACCCCGCACGTGCGCAGGTGCGCGAGCGGTTGCACGACTGGCAGGGAGCTGTTACGGATTACAACATTTACCTTGATGCGTTTCCTGAGAATGGCGAAGCGCGGTTTGGGCGCGCCCTGGCACGCTACCAGGCCGAACAATACGCGCTCGCAGCAGAAGACCTCCGGCTGTTGCTCAAGACTCCCGCTTCAGGTGAGACGCAGTTCATCTTCTACCGACAATCCCTTGAAGGTGGAACCGACCGCATCATTACTGCACAGGGTGGAATTCGCGACTACCTGTACAATTATCTCGGGCTTGCAGAGAGCAAACTCGGCAACCACGACGTAGCGTTGGCTTGTTTTGATTCTGCCATCCGACTCAACCCGCGAGAGCCAGACTACTACGTACACCGCGCACTCACGCTTCAGGAAACCGGCGACAATGAAGGCGCCCGATCTGACTACGAATACGCGCTGCGTCTCAATCCTAATCATGCCCTCGCCTACTACAACCTCAGCACGCTGGTGAGAGAAATGGGTGGAATGGACGCGGAAAAAATGCTTGACGACGCCATCGAAAACAATCCGTCATTACCCTACGCCTGGATGGAGCGAGGTTATTATCGATTGGAACGCGGAGACTACCGGGGTGCATTGCACGACTACAACAAAGCCGTTCAACTCTCACCAAAGGAAGCTGAAGCCTGGCTGAACCGCGGACTCGCGAAAGAGAAGCTCAAAGATTTCAGCGGGGCATACGAAGACTACACCAAAGCAATTTCCCTCATTCCTCAGTTCGAAAAAGCGTGGCTCTGCCGGGCGAACGTCCTCACGAAGATGCAACGTCTGGAAGAAGCAGTTGAAGATTACACTGTCGCCATCCTATACGACCCGGATTATGGACTTGCGTGGCTCAACCGCGCTATCGTCAACCACCGCCTCGGCCGCAACGATGCTGCATGCGCGGATGTGGAGAAGGCGACAGCGTTAGGAGTGCAGGGGACGGGGAAGTTGAGGCAAGCAGCCTGTAGGTGACGTGTTTACGTGTTTAGGTGCTTACGTGTTTACGTTGTCGGTTATCCAATGGCCTGCCTGGATCAAATGTGTTGATGTGTTGATGTGTTGATGTGTTGACGTGTTGATGTGTTGGTGTTGTCTGAACTCGACAGGTTGTGCGAGATTAGTTCGACAAACTCAGGCTCCCTACTCACCTACAAACCCCTCCCTTTGACATAGCAGGTCCCTGAGCAAAGTCGAAGGGAGGTCATTCATTTATTTCCAAATCCGGTCTCAATCTCACAAACACCGGCTCTCTGAAAATCTTATCTGCTGTGATGGAGGTGTATGATACCTCGGCGAACATTTTGGGTTCGATCCAGGTGGTGACTTTGTCGTCAAGGAGTTTCTTGGCGATGGGTTTCTTCGTTTCCTTTAGTTTTTTCAGGCGTGCGTTGATATCGCGAATGGCGTCTTCGTCGAAGCCCGTTCCTACCTTACCGCGGTAGAGAAGTTGATCGTTTTCGCGTTCTGCAATGTGTAACGCACCAAAGGTTTCCCCGCGATCCCCTTTGCCTTTGGTGTAGCCAATGATCACAACCTCCCTCGTCTGCCATACCTTGATCTTCAACCAGGAGGCTGAACGCTTGCCGGGGAGATACTTGCTCTCCCGCAGCTTTGCCATGATGCCTTCGAGCTTATGAGCTTTGGCAGCCTCGAAGAGGGCTTGACCATCCTCGACAACTTCGCTGACGCGATACGGTGAATCATTTCGAATAGCATCCCGCATCCATTCCCGTCTCTTCATCAGGGGCTCGTTTATCAAAGGACGACCATCGAGATACAGACAATCAAATATATAGCAGTTCACGGGATTGGATTTTGATAGCTTTGCTATCGTTGATTCGCCTCGCGTCATTAAGCGATTGATCACTTTCTTGAAAACAGGTTTTCCTTCCGCATCAAGCGAAACGATCTCGCAGTCAAAAACGGCACAGGTTGCCCTGAAGGCTTTTTCTGCAGATAAGAGTTCAGGAAAACGATCGGTAATGTCGTTCTGACTACGCGATACGATGCGTACCGTCCCCTCGTCGAGATATACCATCGCGCGAATGCCATCCCACTTCAGTTCGTAAATATACTCAGGACCAATTGGTGGCTCGTCCGCAGTTTCTGATAGCATGGGCTGAATGTTGCCGTGGAGGTAATCGATCTGCGGAGTGTCTACTCGCTCCAGCAGCCAATCCTTTTGTTTGATTTGGTAGATCCTGTATTCCCCTGTGATTTCGCGGCTGCTCAATCGGAAATAGAATCCATCCTTCTTCTCCTTTGTTATCTGATACTTTCCAAGCGCATATATCCACATGTCTCCCGCCCCATACTGTCCTTTCGGAATTCTTCCGTCGAAAGTGAGGTATTCTCTCGGGTGATCTTCCGTTTGCACGGCCAGTCGTTTTACTCCGGGTTGAGGCGGCAAACCTTTCGGCACGGCCCACGATTTCAGAACCCCATCTTGTTCAAGTCGAAGGTCGTAGTGCAATCGCGACGCGTGATGCCGGTGCACCACGAAGTTGTTACCGCTTTCGTCGATAACCCGGGCAACGGGCTCCGGTGTCTTGGCAAAGTCGCGCTTCTTCTCGTAGGTCTCCAGCTGTTCGGCCGTCTTTCTTTTCTTAGACGGCGGCAGATCCTTACTCTTCCGAACAGATTTCTTGCGGTGTGTATGCAACTCCGCCGCGTATGCATCGAACCCTTCCCATGCATCACCATCGTCCATAACCTTCTGTACAACGGTGTGGATATTGTGCTCGACAGGCGTCTTGAGCTTGCTGAGTTCATCCCATGTCAGGGGCATTGACACCGGCGCTCCTTTGCGACCGCGAAGGCTATACGGTGACACGATACTTTGTCCCGAACGAATGCGAAAGATGTCTACGAGCACGCGCCCTTTCCTCGCCTCTTTTCTGATCTGGAGCGTAAGCACATTGGAACGCTGTTCGACAAAAGGCTTCGCGAGATCTTCAGCCGCAAGGAACACCGTGTGGAAGTCCCATTTAGGTTCGATCGGACAACATACGTGCACACCTTTGCCACCGGTAGTCTTTACGAAAGGCGTGTAGCCAAATGATTCAAGGTATGTTCGTAACTCCAGTGCCGTACCTACCACTGAAGTGAAATCATAACCTTCAGGAGGGTCGAGGTCGAAGACCATGTAATCCGGGCAGTCGTATACGGGCTTGCGACTGTGCAGCTGGTGAAGTTCCAGTGCGGCGAGGTTGGCAAGCCATACCAATGTGGCGGGTTCTGTGGCTACGATGTAGTCTTTGACTTCCTTACCGAGCTGGACAAATTCAATCCAGTCGGGCGCCCATTCCGGTCTGTTCTTTTGATAGAAGCTTTCGCCGTAAATACCGTCAGGAAAACGGATCAGCGTAAGCGCGCGTCCCTTGACGTGATTGAGCAGAGTGGGTGCGATCCGGAGATAGTATTCGATAACTTCGGCCTTAACGATGTTATCATCCGGAAATAGCACTTTCTCCAGGTTGGAAATTTCCAGCTTGCGCTTTCCAACCTGCACCACCTGCTTCTTGCTCATGCGAGGAAGTTACGCAAATTAATCGTTCACATCGGCGCGGCGCTTGTTGGAGAGGAATATCGAGCCAATGATAAGCGTAATGGCTGCAACCGCTATGGGATACAGCAGCCCAACAAATGGATCGCCATCCGGAGGATTGCGCAAGCGGCTGGCTTCGTACAGACTCGTCGCGATCAACGGTGTCAATCCTCCAAACACTCCATTGCCAATGTGATATGGCAGGGACATCGAGGTGTACCGTATGCGCGTGGGGAACATTTCCACAAGGAAAGCCGCAATAGGCCCGTACACCATGGTCACGAGAACAACCTGGATGAATATCAGCAACACCATTGTCCAGAATCCTGTAGTACCCAGAGTCACTTCTTTTGTAACTGTATCACCAACGGTCACGGCTTTCAACGAACTGCCGTCCGCGTACGCAAGCGTGCGTACCTGTCCGCCGTTTCCTGTCTCGCCGTTTGTCTCGGACAATACAGTCTTGGCCGACGTGTCAGCTACATCATACATTTTCTGGTAAATGGGACGGTAAAGGATTACGGCAAAGAGTAACCCCGCCATCATAATCGCCTTACGGCCTACCTTATCAGAAAGCCAACCGAAATAGATGAACAAGGGTGTACCAAAGACGAGCGCCATCGCCAAAATGTAGTATGCCTGAACGTACTCGATGTTGCAGGTCTTTTGAATGAAGGATAGTGCGTAAAACTGTCCGGTGTACCATACAACACCCTGACCCGCGGTCGCGCCAAAGAGCGCAAGCAATACGTACTTCAGGTTTTCTTTTTTTCCAAAGCTCTCTTTAATCGGGTTCTTGGAAACATTCCCTGACGCCTTAAGTTTCGCGAACAGCGGGGACTCCTTCATGCGCAGGCGGATATAGATCGAGATAGCCACGAGGAAGATGCTAAAGAGAAATGGCAAGCGCCACCCCCAAGACTCAAACTGCTCTTCGGTCAGGTTTAGTCGCACAAGCAGAATAACGGCAAGCGATACGAACAAGCCGAGGGAAGCCGTAGTCTGAATAAAGCTGGTATAAAAACCTCGCTTCGCAGCAGGAGCATGTTCCGCGACATACGTGGCCGCACCTCCGTATTCTCCTCCGAGGGCGAGGCCTTGCAGCAGGCGTAGCAATACTACTATGAACGGTGATGCGAGTCCGATAGAATCGTACGAGGGCACTACCCCGATGAGGAATGTCGAAGAGCCCATGATGATCAGCGTCAACAGGAAGGTGTACTTTCTCCCGATCATGTCACCGAGCCTGCCAAACACCAACGCACCAAATGGCCGAACGATGAAGCCCACAGCAAACGCAGCGAGCGTGGAAAGAAAGGCGGCGGTTGGATGTTCGCTTGGAAAGAACTGTGTGGATATCGTCACAGCGAGAGTACCGAATATGTAGAAGTCATACCATTCGATGAGAGTACCTACAGAAGAGGCCGTAATCACGGACCATAAGGTTTTTTTCTCCGAAGGAGTAACTACAGTGGATTGCATGGAAGAAGGTTGAAGGTTTAAGGTTCAGGTTGATTCTGAGATGTTGAAATATTTTTCAGGTCAATGCGCTTCATTCCCGTCCTCACGGTACCACGCGTGCTGTATCTCGTGGAAAAGATCGTGGAGCGACGTCAGGGATTCAGCGAGACTATCGTCAGGCGCAGTATCAGCAATAGCACTAAAGGCAGCCGTTTCCCGGGCCAGGTCGTTCAACAAGGCACGTGTTACCTGGTCATCCACTTTTTCCGGCAGCGGGTCTCCAGCCAGGGCTTCGGCCAAGGACGCCATTTCGGCGGCGTATTTTCTTGCGGGTTCCAGGTTGCCCGAGTCGGCATATGGATGAAAGCTTTCAGCCATCACCATGTGAAAGGCATCCAGCTGTGGCCACTCATTTGAATCAGTAGCCGTTGTCTCTTCCCCCTTCTTTTGCTGACATGCGATCGTCGTTATCACGACTGTCGCGGCGAGAATGGCTAGAGTTCTCATAGGCTAGGCTCGTCGGTATTTTCGTCGTTCAAATGCACGGATAATTTTGGGAAGTACGTCAAAATACGCTGTCACAAATAAACAAAAAGTCATAAACCAAATGGCGCAAAGATTGAAATAAAGCGTGTCGAAATACCGGCCCAGAAAATGTTTCGTCGGCTGGTAAAGATTCGCGGAAAAGTCAAGAGCGTGTCGCGGCCTGTGTTCATCCTGATAGATGGGGTAGATACGCTGATGGAGTTGCCCCCGGTACTCCACGACGTAGTCCGTGACACTCGTGTTCTTCACGGCTTCCGACACAGCCTCATTTACATACCTTCGACGCATTGCGTGGAATTCCGCGAGGCGCTCATCGGTGTTTGTCAGCGTGTTGACCAGTGAGTCCTTGGACCTGCCAGCGCGGTGCGCTTTGTACTGATAATACGCCTTCAGCTGTTTCAGAAAGAGCGATGCTGAATCATAGGTGGCGGAGTCGAATGTGCCGATCGCCAGGCGTCTCCACCCCGGGAACTTATCCTCTCCCACTCGCGAGAGCTCGGAGCTGATTTCACCACGCAGCAACGCAAACGTGGCCTGAAGCTCGGCGTTTTCCGGATTATGCCAGTACCGACGTTGATTGAGCGCATACGCCAGCTTCGATTCCAGGGCAGGGATGTAGTACAGTCTCTTGTAATTCGCGTTCGCTACTTCCTTGTCGAATTCATAAAACATCCGTTCAAAAGGATTGTCCTTAAACTGCGTCACCATAAACGCCTCGAATGCCCAGCGCGACGCCATAATCTCACCAATCCAGGGTACCTCCACCGGTTTGGTTACATTCGGATTGAATTTTTCAAATCGAATCACCACGCCACTCAGCAACAGCTGAGGGATGATCAGTATGGGTATAAGAATGTAGATCGTAACTGCAGAACTGAAAGCTCCGGAGATGTTTAAGCCCAGCATATTGGCAAAACACGAGCAGCTAAACAGGATAAACCAATACCGCATTTCCGTTAGCGGTATCTCCAGCACGAGGTTTCCAAGGAATACAAAGCAGATCGTCTGAATTGCCGAAATCATGAAGAGTACCACGACCTTCGCACACAGATAACTTCCCTTACTGAGGTGCAGAAACTTCTCCCGTTTCAGCAGCTTGCGGTCACGGAATATTTCTTCCGCGCTCATCGTCAGCCCGAGAAACAGCGCCACCACAACGCTCATGAAGAAGTACACCGGAATGTTTTCGTTCTCGTAAAAAGAGTACACTGGCGTCTCCTTACCCACCACGTCGTAATACTTCACCATGAACGAGATAAACAACGCAAGGAGCGGCGCCGCGAGGAGGTTCACATACTGGTACTGCCGGTTCGCCAACTTCGCGAGCACGTCGCGCGTGACAAACACTCGGAACTGCCTTAGCTTGTTGGGAATCTTCTGAACCACGGGGAGCGGTTCAGACACGTGCTCGAGATGAGGTACCTTAATGCGCTGTTTGAAGTACTGATACCATTGCGCGGCACTCACCTTGCGGGCGTTGGTAAGACGACCGTATTCATTGACGATCTTGGTTTCAATGATGTTGAAGATCTGCTCCGGGTTGATGTTACCGCACTCCGGGCATGCACCCTGCGTCTTGTTAGCAGCATTGACAATCTCGCGGAAGTAGATGACGGCTTCCACGGGATTGCCATAGTAAATCTGAAAGCCACCCGTATCGAGGATGATCAGCGTGTCGAACATCTTGAAGATATCAGACGATGGCTGATGGATCACCACAAAGACCATCTTTCCCCGCAATGAGAGTTCCTTCAGCAGGTCCATGATATTTTCCGAATCTCGCGAGGAGAGTCCGGAAGTCGGCTCATCCACAAACAATACTGTCGGCTCGCGCAGCAATTCGAGTCCGATATTCAATCGCTTTCGCTGTCCACCGCTGATCGTCTTATTCAATACGTTACCCACCTTGAGATGCTTGATGTCTGCCAATCCCAGGTTGGCGAGCGTTCGGTTAACAAGCTCCTCCAACTGCTCGTCTGTATAGTGTCTGAAACACAATTTGCCGGCGTAGTACAGATTTTCGAAGACGGTGAGGTCTTCCATGAGAAGGTCATCCTGTGGGATATAGCCGATGATACCCTCCACCGCGTCAGGATCCTTGTGAATATCAATGCCGTTGATAAGAACCCTCCCACTTGATGGTTTCTCAGACCCGTTGAGCACGTTCAGCAGTGTAGACTTTCCCGATCCACTGCTGCCCATTATACCGATCAGCTTGGCGCCCTGTTCAGCAATGTTGATGTTTTGCAATCCCGCCTTGCCGCTCCTGAAGTGGTAAAAAATGTGCTCGGCGGTGAACGTCAGCGTTGCGCGGTTTTCGCCGGTCAAAAACTTTGCAACAACATCGCTGTAGTATATGGGCTCTATCTTGTTACCGCGGATCGTACTTCCCGGTGGGAACACATCGATCATCCGGCTGCGCAGCAGCATACTGTTGAGATACAGCACCGAGATGCCGAGGTATTTCACGAAATATACTTCTGCGTCGGGAAGGCGAAGGATGGCGATAAGACCTGTAAGGTTTTTCTCGACGATACGGGGACCGGGGTGCATATCATGTCCGGAGCCTTCATCGATGATCAGGATATTCTTTGACGACAGTTCGTCAATGTCCTGACCCATAACAAATTGCTTTAACGCTTCAATGTCGGGTCGGGGGATACGAAGTCCCTGTCCAATGTAAAAGATGAGGTTGCTCTGCCGTTCGGAAAGTTCTGTGTCGGCGTAGATAAGTTCGATAATCTTGATGACGAGCACCAGCTTCTGTTGCATGGTGAGCGCCTGGTTGACCTGCCGAACGATCTGCATGATCTTCGACCAGTCATCGACGAACTGCGCGGTTTCCTCGTCGAGAGAGCCAAGCTCTACAAGTGGCTGTGCGCGATAACTGTGTGCGAACTCGTCGAACAGATCAAGGTAGTACTTGATCTCATTACGGTTGAGGTGATGGCTGAGGAACTCCTTAATGTTATTTCGCTCATCGTCCGTGATCCGCTCCCGGGCAACAATGGCGAAAAGCTGGATGATGGCTTTGAGAAGTTCTTCACTCATGAGTCAGGCACAGGTAGACTACGGCAATATACATTCGATTAAATACGAATGTATATTGCTGTGTCCAAAATCTGCTGTGCTGACGTCAGCCTATTTTTGTAGCGATAAGATCGGAGAGGACGAGTAATCCCTCGCGAAGGTATTCGTCTTTCAGGTCGGACAAATCTTCGATCGCAGGTAGTTCCGAGCTACGGAGTCTTGTATTGAGCAGGTTCGCCGAGTCCTGACTTGCCTTTTCCATTTCCGCGCGACGCACAGCCTCATTCAGTGAAACACGCGTCTCGTTAAGGCTCTTTCGGAATTCATCCGTTTCCTTAACGAAGCGGTTAAGACTGCTGTCGGTTTTAAGCCGTTCGTTGTAGGCACGGTTCAGTCGCGCAATAATCGTCGGATTTACAAGCGGCGTACGCTGGTACATTGTACCACTGATTTCATCCCAGGGCATTGCATTCGGATAAGAACGTTCGCCGAACTGCTCAGGGTCGTATGGTGTGGGAAGTTCTATGTCGGGCGTGACACCTTTCACCTGCGTGCTGCTGCCGGTGACGCGATAGAATTTCTGAAGCGTCAGCTTAAGTTCTCCCACCTGAACACCAGGTTCATTGAAGAATCGGTTCAGGTCGATAACCTGTTGCACGGTTCCCTTGCCATGTGTCGATTCGCCGACAACAACGCCACGGTTATAATCCTGTATCGCGCCGGCAAATATTTCAGAGGCGGAAGCGCTGAAACGGTTGGTCAGCACCACGAGTGGACCGCTGTATACTACGGAAGGATCCGTGTCTTTCTGAACCTCTACCCTATTGGCGGAATTCTTGATCTGCACGACAGGGCCGTCCTTGATAAACAGACCGGTAAGGTTAATCGCTTCCTCGAGCGCGCCACCACCGTTGTTCCTGAGGTCGATTACCAGACCATCAATGTTCTCAGCCTCCAGTTCGCGTATAAGGCGCGCAACATCTCGCGTAGTGCTCACGTAGTTGGGGTCGCGTCGCCGATATCCTTCGAAGTCCATGTAGAAGCTCGGCAGGACGATGACGCCCATCTTCATTTCCTTTCCATTCTTGTTGTATTTGATTATGCTCTTGGACGCGTGAAGGTCTTCGAGCTTGATCTTATCTCTCACGAGTGTAATCTCTACCGGAGGGCCCGCGATGCCAGTCGCCGCCGGAAGAATCTGCAACCTCACCTTAGTTCCCTTGGGACCTTTTATAAGTTTGACGACTTCGTCAATACGCCATCCGATGACATCAACCATCTCACCGTCTTCACCCTGTGCTACGCCGGTAATCCTGTCGTTAGGGTGAATGGCATCGCTCTTCTCTGCAGGTCCGCCAGGGAGTATCTCTACTACCTTTGTGTAGTCATTCTCGGTTTGCAGTCTTGCGCCAATCCCTTCCAGTGACAGACTCATACTTTGCTTGAACAGGTCGGCCGCTTTGGGCGACATGTAGTTTGTATGCGGATCGTACGCCGATGTGATCGTATTCATGTACATGCTGAATACGTCCTCCGAGTTAAACTGGCTCATCGACTTAGCCAGGCGTTCATACCGTCCGGCCACGGTCTTTTGAATATCTTCGGGTTTCTTGCCAGCCAGCTTCAGGCTGAGCACCTGGCTTTTGATGATCTTCCTCCAGATTTCGTTCAGTTCAGCAGCGTCCTTCGCCCAGGGCGCCTTGGAACGGTCGCTTTCGTAGTACTCATCCTTGGTGAAATCGAACTCCTTATTCACCAGATTGTTCAGTACATAACTGTTCCGTTCCTGAAAGCGCTTTGCAAAGACTGAATAAATTACATAGGCAGGGCTGACGTCTTCCGCTTCAGTAAGGTCGTCCAGTTTGTAACGATATTTTTCGAAGGCCTGGATATCAGACGCCAGGAAGTAGGTCTTGTTGTTGTCCAGCGTCTGGATGTACTCGTCCAGGATTACTGATGACAGCGAATCGTTGAATTTGATCTTGCTGTAGTGGTTATTGTTCAGCAGGTAGACAATTATCCGTGCTTCCTTTCCGTAATAGGGCTTGGCTTCAAGTTTAGCCGAATCAGCGAAGGTTTCCGCAGATGCCTGCCAACCCAGAAATAATAGAAATAGTACTGCAAAAACCGTTCGTTTCATCTCTCGCACTTTGTTTTCGTTAGTTTTTCGTATCCGGCGTCAAAAAATATGCCTGTATTTCTTCCTAGTCAAACGTATTCCAGTCCCCCGCCGTTGGGCCGATCATCAAAAAACAGGGGTTACCCCTTGTCCTCGTACTCGCTGAGGAACTTTCTCGCCTGTTCCGTGCTGTCGAATTCGAAGAATTTTCTACCGGTAGTGTTCGAGTGGATCTCGATCCTGACCATATCGATGTTCTTGTTCTTCCGGAATCCCGATTTCAGGTTGGCCAGGCTGTAGTCTTCAGGCCCCTTGTTCGAGATGTTAAATGCCGTGGCTCTCACCGACTTACAATACCGGCACTGGTAGTGTTTGATCAGTTCGCCAGGGGCCGTCGCCGTTGCGGGGGTTACAATTTCCTCGCGCACGACCTGCATGGTAAAGAAACCGCAACTGTTGCACTTAAGTGCCTCGAGGTGTCCCTGGTACTTCTCGATTTTCACCTCACCGGTCGCCTCATCCACCCAGACGTCGTAGTCGACTGAAAAAGCGCTCTCTTCTGCCTGCATTCCCTCTTCCAGGTGAACGTCCTCCTCCTCTTCGCTGAGGAGCCGCATGGGGTTTCCGGCTGACGAAGTACGAGGAGCATAGCGCAGCTTCTTAAGCTTGCGGCTCAGGATCGTAGGATAGTAGTAGTCCATTATCAGGTACGCCACGTAGCCCACCAGTGTACCTCCAGCCAGGGAAATGAAGAGCCGGACGAAGAACCAAACCCCCATCTCGTTAAGCTTGTTCGAGCCATACAGGTTGATGAACAACATGGCCGCGATCGCAAAGCACAGGAAGACCATCTTGTAGGTCCGGATTTCCCGGGAGTTGAGATAGTCGTATCGTGCCTTGTAATCTGCTATAGACATCACGCGGACCTTATGGGCAATGTACAGAACGATGCCCGCCGCAATCATGATAATCCCCCCGATCCACATTGCATTGTTCCAAAAAATGAGGAATGGGGCGACTTCCTTATCTTCCATGACCAGGAGTGAAATTTTTTAAATATACTGCAAATACCGAAAACGTCGGAAGGGCATAACGAATTATCAGACCGGTGAACGGAAAAAACGGGGTGAAGTTCTATATTCGCAGCCGGCTCGAACTTACCCATGAGGAAGACTCTGTTCCGATGGCTCGCGGCTCTCAACAAAGCTATCCTGCCGAAGTACAGCAGGCGTGACCTGAGCCGCCTCACAAAACTCGATCAGGCAATCATCGCCTACCGCTACTGGGTGACTAAGAATGCACTTTAATCTGGGCAGTCCCTAATTCTCAGAGCCAGACGCTTACAAGCAACTATCAAAAGCTTAGGTTGATGTATGAGGTGCAGTCTGGCACATGGAAAATTCACCTTTTTGTGGTAGATTGCTTATTCATGTGTAATCCTGTACAGCGAAAATTCGTTTTTGACGAAGTAGAGAATGTTCCACGGGGAGCACTGGTAAAGCAAAAATGCGTTTGAGCGTGGAAATTTGATTTTTTGCGCACAATGATGACTACGCTGAGGTTCATACCTTCGCCGGTTCCGATCAGGTATCGCATGGTGTATAGCGCCACCGCGAACCCATCCGGGCGCATGCAATATCACTGCATCAAACCGGGCGTGAGTAAAGTCCGGATCAGCCGGTCGGAATTTATCAAGGCCTACAATGAGTCGCCCATACTGGCCGTGCGCCCAGTCCAACGCCCCGGCCAGGAATCTGTGTTTGAGTTTGAGTTCTACGTCTGAGCCGGCTTAGCCAGGATGGAGTCCAGGTCGGCAGGACTGTAAGCGATGGACTTTATTGTTTTATTGTCAGACGTCCGGTACACCAGCCAGCGGTCGCCCTCCTGCCTGTAGTAGCACTCAGTCCCGTCCTTCTCCCGGTAATGGGCTACCGTCTCCATAGCCTCTTGTTCACTCTTGCATGCTTTACTCATATTGGAGCGCTGGACCTCGCGAAAAAGCTTGTCAAAGTGTTCGCCCAACCCGAATTCCAGTATGGCCCCCGAAAGAACGTACTGGATGTCACACAAGGCATCGGCAATACCCGTAAGGTCTTTCTCAAGAATGGCAACCTGCAGTTCCTTTAACTCTTCTTCCAGTAACGCCACGCGCAGACGACACCGGTCCTCCGACGGAATTGCTGGCTCGGGAAGGATAGGGTGTTTGAAAGTGCGGTGGAACTCCGCCACCATGTTCAATGCATCGGGTTGTACCATGTGTCGATTTTTATGTGAACGTAGAGAAGCTATTATGTGAGTGGAAGACACACATGGCACAATAATAGAAAATTCGAGGTATCTTTGACCATGCTCAAGTTATTTAGGAAACCACATGCGCAACGTGTGATCACCGTCCTGACAGGACTGGTGTTCCTTAATATGAGCTTTTTCCTGATTGAGCTGCAGGCCCTTAAGTTGGGAAAGCAAGACAAGGAAATGCTGCAGGATCTTGTGACCATGCTCGCACGTGTCAGCGAGGAAGAAAAGGGCACGCAGAGTTCCACTCCCACCGATACCGGTGTGGCCAAGGAAGTTGTCGACCTTTACATGCACCAGTATTCCAGCGAACTCAGCGCTGGGTACACGCTTATAGCTACTAGCCTTTTTGCACATCTCCAGGCCAACCCGTTGGCCGGAATGCACGATACTCCCCTTCAACCTCCTGAAGCTTAGTCCATTGGACCGTATCTGACGGCCCTCGCGGACCTACCACCCGGTCTGTGTCTGGTTATTTATTTCCAAACCATTAAGCCTGACTTAATATGGACTGGCGAAAATTTTCTGCCGACCTAACGGCCGGCCTTACCGTCAGCTTTGCAGCCATTTCACTTGGCGCAGCTTTCGGTGTCATGTCGGGAAGGGGCGCCTTTGCGGGCATGATTGGCGCCGC
>DATCLO010000197.1:0-13927 GCA_036563875.1 Cyclobacteriaceae bacterium | reverse complement strand
GTAGTTATCGGCACCTTCATATGCATAGGCCGTCCAGGACCCGCTGCCAAAAGATGACTGGTCGCCCTCCGGAATATCTACCACAACGCTGATTTCGTTGGATTCTATTGTAGTGGACGTGGAAGCATCTGTTGCCAGACGTTTGTACAGATAATTTCCGGCCGCAAGACCCGCGGGAACGTTGTAGGTGAGGCTCGTTGCGCCGGGGATGTTGGTGTAAGATCCACCATTAAAACTAACCTGCCATTGATAGGAAGCAGGTTGCTCGGAACAGAACCTGGCGGGACTCAAGCTGGTGAAAGCAGCCGGATCAGCCGGATTGTCACAAATGACCTGATCGCCGGCTATCTCCCCGGCATAGTCCCCAGGGTCAACGTCGAATTCAAAATGAATTTCAGGTGAACCCGTGTCATGAACATATTCAAGCACCAACTCATAAATCCCGCCGGTCAGGTGTACCGTAGCCTGGCCTGTCCCGGAAGCATTGTTGATTATAAATGTACTCCCCCCATCTATACTAAGGCGAGCAATGTTGTTGGATGTTACGGTGAAAGTATGCAGGCCGCAAGCAAAAGACTGTCGATTCTTGAATCGTACAGAAAAAGTCTCGAGTTGAAAAGTGCAACCGCCGTCTGTTTGATTTGTCGCAAACAACTCATCAAACTCAGCGGACTGATTCAATGTGCCCAGGAAACTGGCGGTACTGAAGTCGTTAAGGCCTTCGTAGACGTACCCATTCCAGGCGTCGGAGCCGTAGAGGGATTCGTTTACTCCCGGTTCCGGACATTGAGCCCAGGATCGGAATCCAACGCCAACAAGAATCCCAAGCAACGCAAAGAAACGAATCGGGGCCAGTCGCATCTGTTTTTCTCTTAAGAGCCTGCAAATATATCAGGGCAACGCCTTCGAGAGAAACCCTTTACAGGTCCTCGCAATGCCCTGAAAAATACTAATTGTTGGGTCGCGGTGTACCCTGTAAATACGCTGAGCGGGCGGCCAGGTAAACCCCTTACACGTAATATTTTAAGCGTTCTGTTACAAAATTTTCCCAAAATCCCCTTTGTTGAGCCCAAAATGCGTGTGGGGAAACAGGTCCACACGTAATAAAAATACCCGGATAGGCTGCGTGTTCGCACACGGCGCTTCGCTCCTCTCGCCCTTTCGTCATTTTCCCTATTTTGCCCCTCTAACACGTCTAACCGATGCTGAACCGTTCCTCCTTATTATTAAGTGCAGCCGTACTGCTGGTAGTCTCCTGCGGTAAAAAAGACGATCCCAAAACCGAATTGTCCGCCGAGCGGCTCGAAAGGCGCATTGCTGAGTTGTCGTCCGACGAATTCCTGGGTCGCAAGCCCTTTACTGAGGGCGAAAGGCGCACATTGGACTACCTCCAGAAGGAATTTGCCGCCGCCGGACTGGAACCAGCCAACGGCACAAGCTATCTGCAGGAAGTGCCGATGGTTGAAATCACTACCACGGCAGAGGCAACCATGCGTCTGCGCGCAAGAGATAAGGTGTTGGAACTCAAGGGGTACGATGAATACGTCGTCTGGAGCCGGGTCCCTGCCGGCACGGCCCTGGAAAACACAGAACTGGTCTTCGCAGGTTATGGCATTGTTGCACCAGAATACAACTGGAATGACTATGAGGGACTTGACGTCAAGGACAAGGTCGTGCTGGTTATGGTGAATGACCCCGGTTTTGGATCAGATGACTCTACCTTTTTTAAAGGAAGCACGATGACGTACTACGGCCGTTGGACTTACAAGTTCGAAGAGGCGGCGCGGCAGGGAGCGAAGGGATGCCTGGTTATCCACGAAGACGCTGCAGCAAGCTACCCCTTTGGCGTTCTGCAAAACAGCTGGAACACCGCCAAACTATACCTTGAGTCCAATCAGGCCGTATGCCCCGTTGAGGGATGGATATCGCTTCCCGCTACACGCAAAGTATTCGAGGCAGTGGGGATGAACCTCACCGAGGAACTGGCGACAGCGAAAAAACCCGGATATAAAGGCCGCGCGCTCGGCATTCACGCGAGTATCTCCCTGCCTGCAGTGTCGCAGAAAAACAATTCATACAACGTCATCGGAAAAATTACCGGCACGACGCGACCAGATGAAGTCATTATTTACACCGCGCATTGGGATCACCTCGGCGTTGGCATGCCTGATGCGTCGGGGGACTCCATATATAATGGAGCACTGGACAACGCAAGCGGCACAGCAGGCATCCTCGAAATCGCTGAAGCGTTTAAGACACTCAACCCGAAACCAGAACGCACTGTTGCCTTCCTGGCCGTTACAGCTGAGGAGGAAGGTCTGTTGGGGTCGGCCCATTACGTACGCAATCCGATTTTCCCTCACGCGAACACAGTCGCCAGCATCAACATCGACGTGCTCAGCTCCTTCGGTCGCATGAAGAACGTAGTCATCGTAGGCTATGGTCAATCCGAACTCGATGATTATGTGAAAGCGATATGCAAGGAAACCGGCCGCTACGTTTCGCCAGATCCGCATCCGGAAGCAGGATTCTACTTCCGTTCCGATCATTTCAACTTCGCGAAAGCCGGAATCCCCGCGCTGTATGTAGATCCAGGCAACGATCACATCACAGGCGGCGTTGAGTACGGAGAAAAGATGGCAGCCGACTACACGGCAAACCGTTATCACCAGCAAGCCGACGAATATGACCCAGCTGTGTGGCATCTCGATGGCGCGATTGAAGATCTTCAGCTGCTGTTTGAAGTGGGACGACGGCTTTCATTCGAGACATCCTGGCCACAATGGAGAGAAGGATCGGAATTCAAGGCAATACGTGAAGCATCTCGCACACAACAGTAGAGCGGAATTCCGTACTTTTGAAGGATATACAACGAATACCCGTTCATGCGTTCGGATACATTGCGCGAGGCTAAGAAAGAAACATCATCAACCCGGTTAGCGGGTCATAAAGCTCCCGACCCCTACAAGCCGAAGCATAAGATCCGCGTAGTCACCGCAGCCAGTCTCTTCGACGGCCATGATGCAGCGATCAACATCATGCGCCGAATTCTGCAGGCAACAGGTTGTGAAGTAATACACCTTGGCCATGATCGCAGCGTCGGCGAAGTGGTGAACACTGCCATTCAGGAAGACGTTCAAGCTATAGCGATAACGAGTTACCAGGGAGGACACAACGAATACTTCCGGTACATGTACGACTTGCTCGCAGAAAGAGGGGCATCTCACATCAGGATTTTCGGCGGAGGTGGAGGCGTCATTCTCCCGGAAGAAATTCGTTCCCTGATGGAGTACGGCATCGCGCGAATCTATTCTCCGGATGACGGACGCGCCATGGGATTACAGGGAATGATCAACGACGTTGTGCAGCAGAGCGACTGGCCGACGGGAAAGAATATCCCTGATAATATTCTCGATAATCTCAACCCGTCCAATGCATTAGGTATCGCCCAACTGATATCGGCAGCAGAAAACTATTACGACGATCACAAATCCGTATTTGAAAAGATTGACCGCCGAGCTGAAACATCGACAACGCCTGTCCTGGGTATAACAGGTACGGGCGGTGCAGGGAAGTCATCCATTGTGGATGAACTGGTGCGGAGATTCCTTCATGACTTCTCCGATAAAACCGTCGGCATCATTTCTGTCGATCCTTCCAAACGCAAGACGGGCGGCGCTCTTCTTGGCGATCGCATCCGGATGAACTCCATCAACAATTCGCGCGTGTATATGCGGTCACTCGCGACGCGACAAAGCAATCTCGCATTGTCTGCCCACGTGAAGGAGTCGCTACAAGTGTTGAAAGCAGCAGGCTTCGACCTCATCATACTGGAAACCTCAGGTATCGGACAAGGCGATACGGAAATTCTTGATTACAGCGATGTCTCGCTGTATGTCATGACGCCTGAGTACGGCGCAGCGACGCAGCTGGAAAAGATCGACATGCTCGACTACGCTGATATCGTAGTGCTCAACAAATTCGACAAGCGCGGTGCACAGGATGCATTGCGCGATGTAAAGAAACAGTATCAACGGGGCCATCAGCGCTGGCAGGACAGCCCTGACGACATGCCCGTGTTTGGAACTATTGCTTCACAATTCAACGATCCGGGCACAAACCGACTGTACCATCAGGTTATCGCTACACTTAACCAAAAGACGAAGGCGAAATTCCAGTCGTCATATCAGCCCGACGAAGAACGTTCAGAAAAGGTCTACATCATCCCTCCAGGCCGCACCCGCTACCTCAGCGAGATTGCGGAAGACAGCCGTCGCTACGACGCCTGGGTAAGAGAGCAGGCGTCCATTGCGCAGCAAATACAATCCGTACAGCAAACTCTTGAACACGTAAAGAGCAAAGGCGATCAGGAATTAGCCGCACGTCTTGAGCCGACTTTGAAAGAATTAAAGTCGCAGCTCGCGTCCGGACTCCTCGAAATGCTCGAACGATGGCCTGAAAAGGCAGCTCGCTACCGCGAGGATGTATTCACCTATCCGGTGCGCGGCAAACAAGTAAGCGTGCAGACTTATACTACCTCTCTGTCGCAGACACGCGTTCCCAAAATTGCCGTGCCGCGATATGAAGGCTGGGGCGACCTTCTTAAATGGTTGCTGCGTGAAAATGTTCCGGGGGAATTTCCCTACACGGCAGGTATCTATCCCTTCAAGCGCGAAACAGAAGACCCTACACGGATGTTTGCCGGCGAGGGTGGTCCGGAACGCACGAACAGACGGTTTCACTACCTCAGCAAGGACATGCCGGCACGGAGGCTGTCAACTGCGTTTGACTCAGTAACACTCTACGGCCACGATCCGGACTACCGGCCAGACATCTACGGAAAGATCGGCAACTCCGGTGTATCCGTCTGCTGTCTTGATGATGCCAAACGCCTGTACAGCGGTTTCAACCTCGCCGATCCCGCGACGTCCGTGTCGATGACGATCAATGGTCCGGCTCCGATGTTACTGGGCTTCTTCTTTAACGCGGCCATCGATCAGCAATGCGAATTGTATATCCGTCAGTCGGGTAAAGAGACTGAGGTGCGCGAAAAAATCCAGGAAGCGTATCGTACAAAAGGCATGGAGCCTCCGTCCTATCGCGGCAGCCTGCCCGATGGCAACGATGGACTCGGCCTGATGCTGCTCGGCATTACCGGGGATGAAGTTCTTGAACGCGATGTGTACGAAAAGATTAAGGCAGATACATTATCAAAAGTTCGCGGTACCGTACAGGCCGACATCCTGAAAGAAGATCAGGCACAGAATACATGCATATTTTCAACGGAGTTCGCATTGCGACTCATGGGCGATGTGCAGCAATACTTCATCGACCGGAACGTGCGGAATTTTTATTCCGTGTCCATCTCCGGCTATCACATCGCCGAAGCGGGCGCGAACCCCATTACACAGCTGGCGTTTACCCTGGCCAACGGCTTTACGTATGTCGAATACTACCTGAGCCGGGGCATGCACATCGATTCGTTTGCGCCTAACCTTTCCTTCTTCTTTAGTAACGGTATCGATCCGGAGTATGCTGTTATCGGTCGCGTGGCGCGACGGATTTGGGCAAAGGCGATACGCGACAAGTACCACGGTAACGCCCGGTCACAGATACTGAAGTATCACATTCAAACCTCCGGTCGTTCGCTTCACGCTCAGGAAATCGACTTCAACGACATCCGTACGACGCTGCAGGCGTTGTATGCGATTTACGATAACTGCAATTCGCTGCACACTAACGCATACGATGAAGCCATCACAACGCCTACTGAAGAATCTGTAAGGCGGGCGATGGCCATTCAGCTCATCATCAACCGCGAACTTGGTCTTGCTAAAAATGAAAATCCCCTTCAGGGTTCGTTCATCATAGAAGAACTGACGGACCTTGTCGAGGAAGCAGTGCTGAGCGAGTTCGACCGCATTACCGAACGTGGTGGCGTGCTTGGCGCGATGGAAACAATGTACCAGCGCGGAAAGATTCAGGAAGAAAGTCTCTACTACGAGAATCTCAAACACACAGGAGAATATCCGATCATCGGTGTTAACACCTTCCTCAGTTCGAAAGGATCACCCACACTCATCCCGGGTGAAGTCATTCGTGCAACGATAGAAGAAAAGGAAGCACAGATTGCCGGCCTTCGCGATCTTCACCATTTCCATGAAGAACGATCTCCAGCCCTCTTGCAGGATATCCGCAATGCTGCAATTCGAAACCAAAATGTTTTCGAAGTTCTGATGGAAGCGACAAAACGGTGTTCGCTGGGTCAGATCACGAATGCGCTGTTCGAGGTTGGAGGGCAATACCGACGGAATATGTGATAGATGGTGTGCAGTAGAGACGCCCAACCTGGGAGACGCCCAGGTTGGGCGTCTCTACTATATCCCTATTTTTCACGTTTAATCATATAGGTCCAGGTAGGGCAATCAACATGGTTCACGACGTCTTCGGTCAAACTGCCGCTGAGGATGTGGGCGAGACCCTTACGGCCGTGCGTTCCCATGGCGATGAGTTCTGCGTCAATAGAGTGCGCGAAATTGATGATGCCCGCTTCTTCGTAGCGATCGTTGTAGATATTCGTGGTGACGTCGCGCAGTCCGTGCTTCTTCACGAAATCATTAAGACGTTTGCTCGTGACGCCGTCGGGCGTAAAGTTCGTTGGCGTGTTGATATGGACCACATGCAGCGTGGCATCAAAAAATTTCTGCAGCGCTTTGATCTTCGAAACGAGGTCGGGATGATCTTCCTGCAGGGAAGTGGGGAAAACGATGTTTTTGATTTCTGATGCGGGCTGGTATTTCTTCACTGTGAGCACAGGCACCGGAGAACGACGTACAATTTTTTCCGCGTTGGAGCCTATCAAAGCTTCACGTACACCGGTTGCACCCTTCGTACCCATGACAACGAGGTCGATGTCGTGTTCCTCAATGTATTGAAGCAACATAATGGAAATGTTTCCATAAAGGACTGACGAAACAATGTGGTCGAAGTCACCGGCATATTTCTTCCTCAGTTTTTCAAATTGCTTTTCAGCCTTTTCTTTGAGTTCCTGCAACAGCGCTTCTTCAAAAGACAGTACCGGCATCAGGACCGTATCGTGAAGGACGGGAAGTTCGATTACGTTGACGAGGTGGATTTCTCCTCCTGATATGTTGGCTATATCAAGGGCTACGCGGTAAGCGCTTACTGACGGTGCGCTGAAGTCGCACGGAACCAGTATCTTTTTCATGGTTGTATCGTTTAGCTACCTCAAGCTAGCGAAAAGACTGATACTGGCGTTTGATTGAGGTCAACCTAATGCCTGATTTTGGTCAGGTCCTATAGGTCAATCAGGATCGTAGCGAAAGCATTTGTACTGGAGATAATCGCCCGCAGCATCTTCCCCGCCGTAGAAGGCCTTTGACAGGTACCGGCAGCCTTCGTCGCGCTTGCCAATCTCCGTCAGGGCTATTCCCTTGTAGAACATAACCGACAGATTGTTTGGGTCAAGGAGGGACGCTTTGTCGAGATAGTTCAGGGCCAGTTCGTACGCAGACTGGTCGAGGCATACCGCGCTTGCATACATCAGCGCAGGAAATGCATCCGGCTTCATGTCAATAGCCTTGTCGAAATGCAGAATGGCACTGTCGGGATCATTTGAATAATAGTATGTCATGCCCAGGTACGTTTCTATTTCCGCGTCGTTCCTGAGCCCGGCGGCAAATTTTAGTTGCGTTCTCGCACTGTCGTATTTTTCTTCCTGGATCAGCAGGTACGATTGCCATTTGATGAGATCAACGTTCAGAGGATTTAGACGAACCAAAGCTGAGATGTCTCTTAGCTGGCCCTCTGTGTTATCCATATCGCGATAAATGAACGCACGGAGAAGTCTCGCCTGCGGAAACTCGGGCGTTTCCTCAATAAATTGATTCACTTCTTCGAGGGCCTTCTTGAGTTCATCAAGGCTGTACAGGCAAACGATGCGGTTGTACTGTGCCTGTTTGCGTATGGGGCTGTCCTTAGAGGCCGTCTGAAGGATTTTGTCGTAAAGCTTGATGGCGTCTTCAAAATCCTCGTGCTGCATCAGCGTATCTGCCTGCGCCAGCCACGTCTGGACTTTATCTTCCTGTGCATGGACGTTGAAGGCCACCAGCAAGGCCATCACGCCGAGTACGATCCCCCACTGCCTCATGAACTCATCACTTTGTTGCGTTCGCGTTTCCTGTCATTTTCCGAGAGCAGGATCTTCCGCAGTCGGATAGACTTCGGTGTCACCTCAACGTATTCGTCGGATTGAATATACTCCAGCGCTTCTTCAAGTGAAAACTTTATCGCGGGCGAGATTCGCATCTTCTCATCCGATCCCGCAGCACGGATGTTGGTGAGTTTCTTTGTTCGTGTAACATTCACCACAAGGTCACCGCTGCGGCTGTGCTCCCCGATAACCTGTCCTTCGTAGACCTGCTCGCCGGGTTCGATGAAAAATTTCCCTCGGTCCTGGAGATTATGCAGACTGTACGGAATCGCTTCTCCCTGCTCCATCGCGATAAGCGACCCATTGATCCGGCCAGGGATTTCACCTTTGTACGGCTGATACTCTTTGAACCGGTGGGTGGTGATCGCTTCCCCTGCTGTGACATTAAGCAGGTAGTTTCTTAGTCCGATAATACCACGCGAAGGAATGATAAACTTGAGGATCATCCTGTCACCTTTCGGCTCCATGTTGATCATCTCACCCTTGCGGATGGATACCGTTTCGATTGCCTTGCCTGCATCGCTTTCAGGCAAGTCGATGGTCAGCTCCTCCACTGGTTCGCACTTCACGCCATCGATTTCCTTGTATATTACCTGGGGCTGGCCGATCTGAAGTTCGTACCCTTCGCGACGCATGGTTTCGATAAGGACAGAAAGGTGCAGCACGCCTCTTCCATACACCATGAAGCTGTCTGCAGAACCCGTTTCGCCGACGCGTAGCGCCAGATTCTTTTCGAGTTCGCGATCGAGACGTTCCTTGATATGGCGTGAGGTAACATACTTTCCCTCCTTGCCATAGAAAGGTGAATTGTTGATGGTAAACAGCATGCTCATCGTCGGCTCGTCGATCGCGATGGATTTCAAGGCTTCCGGATTTTCCGGATCGGCAACTGTGTCGCCTATTTCAAAACCTTCGAGACCAACAACTGCGCAGATTTCACCTGCGCTCACCGATTCGACTTTCTGCTTTTCAAATCCTTCGAAAATAAAGAGGTCCTTAACTCGAGACTTCACGATAGTTACGCCATCGCGTTTCACGAGAGAAACCGCCTGTCCGGACTTCAACGTTCCGCGATGTACGCGACCAATAGCAACGCGGCCGATGTACGACGAATACTCGAGCGAAGTAATCAGCATTTGCGTCGTCCCTTCTTCCGTCTTCGGCGCGGGGATGTGTTCAATGATACCGTCAATCAGAACATTGATGTCAGTAGTAGGCTTCCTCCAGTCCGTACTCATCCAGCCCTGCTTGGCTGAGCCGTAGAATGTCGGGAAGTCGAGTTGCTCTTCGGATGCGTCAAGCTGAAACATCAGCTCGAACACTTGTTCATGAACTTCATCCGGAGTACAATTCTTTTTATCGACTTTGTTGATTACGACAATAGGCTTCAGTCCGAGTTGCAGCGCCTTTTGGAGCACGAAGCGTGTTTGCGGCATAGGTCCTTCGAAGGCGTCGACCAGCAACAGGCACCCGTCGGCCATGTTCAGCACGCGTTCCACCTCTCCGCCAAAATCGCTGTGACCAGGAGTATCGATGATGTTGATTTTGTGATCCTTGTAGCGAACGGAAACGTTCTTTGCCAGGATCGTGATTCCCCTCTCCCGTTCGAGGTCATTGCTGTCCATGATGAGCTCACCCGGATTCTCGTGATCCTTGAAAAGCTTCCCGGCCAGCAGCAACTTGTCTACAAGGGTCGTCTTTCCGTGGTCAACGTGCGCTATGATGGCAATATTTCGAATCCGCTTTGCGTCCATAGGTGGAATTCCTGCAATTTCAAATTAAGGGCGCAAAGATAAAAATATTTGGTGGGTCCTCATTAGCGCCCTGTAAATCTTCCCTGCAATCACCTCTGGAAGCGCATGTAGGTCCCCATGGGGAGGTGTTTTCCGGTTTGCGATTTCAGGTAAAACTCACCGTATTCGGGATCGTGCGGGGACATGTGAGAGGTTACGGCGTTGTATCCAACGAGTGGCGAAAGTCCCGCCGCATACAAGCTCAGGATAAAGAAACTCCCTTCCTCAGCAAGCAGCTTGCTCGCGTTCTCGAGCAACTCATCCAGCTTTTCCTGAAGTGTCCATTTCTCGCCGTCGGGTCCGCGTCCGTATGGCGGCGGATCCATAATGATGCCCTGATACCTGTTGCCGCGCTTTACCTCCCTTCGAACGAATTTCAGCGCATCCTCATGAACCCAGCGGATATCCTTTAAGCCATTTCGGCTCATGTTGTCGTTAGCCCAGGTGATGCCAGGTTTCGACGCATCGACGTGAACCACATCTGCGCCGCAACGCCGGGCAACCACCGAAGCGGCTCCGGTGTAGGCGAAAAGGTTTAGCACTTTCTGTGGTTGGTTGCGACGCGACTGAAAGAAATCAAAGATGAAGTTCCAATTGCTGCCTTGTTCGGGAAAAATGCCAACGTGTCCAAAGCTAGTCAACGCAAGCCTAAGCCGGATATTGAGGTCTTTATATTGGTACGATATCTCCCAGGATTCGGGCATGCCTCGTTCACGGGTCCACCCTCCTTTCACATCGTCCGCAAAACGATAGCGGTCCTTTTGCTCACGAACGAACCGCGCATGCGAGCGGCGCTGCCATTCTTTTTCTGACAAAGTCTTTCTCCAGATCGCCTGGGGCTCAGGTCGAATAAGTGTATAGGCACCAAAGCGTTCAAGCTTTTCGCCTCCGCCCGAGTCGATTAATTCGTAGTCTTTCCAGGATTCAGGAAAACGCAGCGTCAGTTTCACGAGTTATAGCAGACAGCAAATATAGATCAAAGTTCCGTTAGCCCTTTTTGATGTTTGCGCAATTAGCGGTAAAATTCAACCAAATACACACCGTGCATACGCTCATTACGAGTCATCACAATCCTAAAATTAAAGGACTGCTCGCCCTCGAAAAGCCGCGGGAGCGTCGCAAGCGATGCCTTTTTGTGATCGAGGGGAAAAAGGAAATCGCGCAGGCGCTAAAGGCTGGCTATCGTATTGGCAACCTCTTCTTTTGTGAAAGTCTCATCCGTGCAGAAGAAGTTCGCGAGCTGAGCATTCCTGAAAAGTCGCTCTTCCCTGTAACGAAAGAAGTGTATGATAAGATTGCTGTGCGCGAAAACTCCGGGGGACTCCTGGCCGTTGCGGAACAGAAGACACACCGGCTATCCGACCTCCGTGTCTCCGACAATCCTTTGATCGTCGTACTCGAATCTGTTGAGAAGCCCGGCAACCTTGGGGCTATACTTCGCACAGCCGATGCTGCTGGCGTGGATGCGATAATTGTATGCGATCCTCAGACCGACATTTACAATCCAAATGTAATACGATCGAGCATTGGATGCATTTTCACGGTTCCCCTGGCGATAGCATCGTCGGAAGAAGCAATCGACTGGCTGAATAACCGTAAGATAAACATCTATAGTGCGGCTTTGCAGACCGCAAAACCCTACTACACGCAAGATTTTACACAACCGTGCGCCATCGTAATGGGCACTGAATCTACGGGGCTGACAGAAATCTGGACAACGCGATCCCATACCAATATTATAATCCCGATGTCAGGTATTGCCGATTCAATGAACGTTTCCACAGCGGCAGCGGTATTGATCTTTGAAGCGCGACGCCAGCGTGGCTTTACGCAGTTTTAAGCGCAACTTTAAGTGAGGTGTTAATTGCCAGCACCGCAACTTCAACGAGATGTAAGGTCCGGGCGATTATTGCAGGATATGGCATTTAGAGTTGTCTTAAATTTACGTTTGCAATCCCATGAGGCGGGCCCCTACCAAAACGAAAGTTCTGCAGGACGAAAAGTTTCTTAACGCCCTGGCGGATGCCTATCGCCTTCAGGAAGCCATCATTAGCGCTACGGAACTGTCTATCATGTCCACCACGACGGACGGGATGATCACAAGTTTCAACCGCGCCGCAGAGAAACTCCTGGGATATTCCTCCGACGAAGTCATTGGCAGACTAAATCCGGTGGTCTTCCATGACCTTCACGAAATCGTCGATCAGTCACAGAAGTTGTCAGAAGAACTGGGGATGCCTGTGGGACCGGGTTTCGACTGCCTCGTAGCCAAGGTTAGAGTGACTCGCGAAGCAGAAAGGAAGGAATGGACCTACATCCGGAAGGATGGTAGCCTTTTTCCTGTCATGCTTTCCGTAACTGCACTACACGATCAAAACGAAGAGATAATCGGGTACGCCTTTATTGCGTCCGACATAAGCGAACAGCGCAAGGCGCACGACAAGTTGCGCGACACGGAACGCCGCTTCCGCCTCCTCGCAGAAAATGTTCCCGGCGTCATCTACTTGTGCCGCAACGACGAGGATTACTCAATGATCTACCTTAATGATAAGGTGTTCGAGGTAACCGGGTATACCAAGGAAGAATTCCTTTCGGGAAAAGTGCACTTTGGTCAACTCCTGCATCCGGACGACCAGGAGCGTGTGGTTCAATCCATCAACGAAGCGCTGGAAGAAAATCGCAATTACCGCATAGAATACCGCCTGCGTGACCGTAACGGAGATTGGAGATGGATTGAAGATCACGGCGGCGGTGTGTACGAAGGTGAGGAAGCGTGGCTGGAAGGTTTTCTCCACGACATCACGAACCGGAAGAAAGCCGAAGAAGAACTGCTTCGGATGTCATCCGAGAACCTTCACGTGTTCAACAACACACTCAGCCTGAATGCCATCGCCAGCTTCGAAGGAAAGTTCATCAAGTTAAACCCGGCCTGGCAGAAAACGCTTGGCTGGCCACTTGAAACTTTGATGTCCAGGCCGTTCACCGACTTCATTCATCCCGATGATCTGAAACGCGCGTCCCGAGCGTTTGAACTTCTCAAGGCTGGCAGGGATATTTCGAATTTCGAAAGTCGGTATCAGTGCGCTGACGGTTCATACCGTTGGCTGCTGTGGGCGGCGGCATCCGATCCGGTAAATCAGGTAGCGTTTACGTCTGCCGTCGACATTACGAACCGAAAGACTTCCGAAGAAGACCTGCTGCACCAGAAGGCCAACATTGAATCCATGATGCACAAACTCCGGGAGCAAAACCACCAGCTCGACGAGTTTGCGCATATTATCTCACATAACCTTAGATCACCGGTTGGTAACATTCAGGCTTTGCTGTCGTTTCTGACGCCCAGCAGCACGATCGACGACTATCGGGTGATCTTTGAAAAACTCAAGAACACCTCCGAGAACCTGAAGGAGACCATGAACGAGCTCATGGACACGCTGCGGATCAAGCAGAACATCCGCATCGCCAAATCAGAGCTTCGCTTTAAGGACATTCTTGATAAGGTGGTACAATCGCTGGAAGGAAACCTGATACAATGCAGCGCTTCCGTTACTTTCGACTTCAACGACGCGCCTACGATCCTGTATCCGAAGACATACCTCGAAAGCATCTTCCAGAACCTGCTGAGCAACGCGATCAAGTACCGGTCACCCGAACGCCACCTGGAAGTTCACTTTGCGACAAGAAATGTAGATGGCCGTATCGAATTAAGAGTTAGCGACAACGGTTTAGGTATTGACATGGAGCGATACGGCGACAAGTTGTTTGGGATGCATAAAACTTTTCACGAACACCGGGAAGCACGCGGTGTAGGGCTCTTTCTTACAAAAACACAGGTTGAAACGTTGGGCGGAGAGATTTTTGCAGAAAGTGAAGTGAACGTTGGGACTACGTTTGTGATAAG
>DATCLO010000196.1:0-14353 GCA_036563875.1 Cyclobacteriaceae bacterium | reverse complement strand
ACTGGTCATTCCTATCTTTTTTCCTATAATTCCAGGCATGTCCGATACCTTATTTGTGCTTGTTTCTCAGGATTCTGCGCGTGCTTCGCGCAAAAAGGACTGCAAAGATAGGAAAGAGGGTCTAGGAACCAAACCGGGACTTTAAAATTTTTGGATTTTGAGCCCGTAGCGCGGTTTTGCAAGGTTAATCTCTAAAATTGGATCGTGTTTCCCGAAGCCCAAACTGATCAGCAATGCCGCGTCTGATCCTCGCGTTTTCCCTTTTGGCTCTAACCGTAATTGATCTGTCGTACGGCAGCGTTTCAATACCCCCCGGTGAAGTGCTTCGTGCGCTGTTTGGAGGATCAACAACCGACCCGGTATGGAAGGATATCGTCATGGATTTCCGCCTCGCGAAGTCCTTAACATGCATTCTCGCCGGCGCCGCCCTGGGTGTCGCTGGCCTTCAAATGCAAACGCTCTTCCGAAATCCTCTCGCCGGTCCTGACGTGCTCGGACTCACTTCGGGAGCAAGCCTGGCCGTCTCCCTCCTCATCCTCAGAGGCAGCAGCCTTGCCGACCTGCCCGGTCCATGGTCCGTAGCGGTCGTCGCCAGTATCGGATGTACTGCCGTGTTCCTTGTCGTCCTCCTGTTTGCACGCCGCCTCCGCGACCCGGCATCACTCCTTATAGTGGGCCTCATGATCGGCGCACTAGCTTCTTCGATCGTCAGCGTCCTCCAGTTCAGAAGCCGTTCAGACGACCTGCAGATCTACTTCATCTGGACGTTCGGCAATGTGAGCAGCCTCAACTGGCCCGAGATTGGCGTCCTTGCATGGATCCTCGTCGCCGGCCTCGTGCTTGCCCTTACGCTTTCAAAGCCGCTTAACGCCTGGATGCTCGGAGACAACTACGCGCAAAGTCTGGGGATTCGTCTTCAGCGCTCCCGGGTCCTTATTATTCTGTCCGCAAGCCTGCTCACGGGTGGCGTGACCGCCTTCTGCGGACCCATAGCATTTGTAGGGTTGGCCGTACCCCACCTTGCACGGCTCCTCACCCCAACGTCTGACCACCGGGTCATGCTCCCCAACGTGGCCCTGGGCGGAGGCATCCTGCTGCTGCTTTGCGATATCCTGTCCCAACTCCCACCGGGTCCGGAAATCCTTCCTGTCAATGCTATCACGGCGCTGTTTGGGGCACCGGTCGTTATTTGGGTAGTCATTCGAAGCAAGATGATTCGGCTATGAGCAGCCCGGTCCTTTCAACTATCGATCTCGCCGCAGGCTACCGCACGAAGAAGGGTGACAACGCGCTGTTCCGCGATTTGAACCTCGCCCTGTACCCGGGCGAATTGATCTGCCTTATGGGACCCAATGGATCAGGCAAGTCAACCCTCATTCGCACGCTGGCAGGACTCCAGAAACCCCTGGCCGGCACCATCAACCGATATCCGATGGGACACAACGGGGACAACTCCATTCCCTTTTCGGTGTCCGTCGTTCTAACTGATCGTATTACCTCTGCTAACCTCACGGTAGCCGAACTCATCACGTTCGGGCGCTACCCGTATGTCGACTGGAGTCTGCGCATGACGGAAAAGGACCGGTCCATCGTGGAATCCTCTTTGCGCGACCTTAACCTGGAATCCCTACGCGATCGCAAAATCTACGAACTGAGCGACGGCCAGATGCAAATGGCCATGATTGCCCGTGCCCTGGCGCAGGATACGCGACTCATGCTGCTCGATGAACCCACCGCCCACCTCGACCTGAACAATCGGGTGGAAATCATGACCAAGCTGAGACAAATCGCGCACAAATCTCAAAAGGCGATTCTCCTTGCCACCCACGAACTTGACCTTGCACTTCAGAGCACTGACCGTATTTGGCTTGCCGGAGACCATCACGATGTGATTGTCGGTGTTCCCGAAGATCTTGTATTGTCCGGCGCATTCGATAACATCTTTCGTTTGAAAGGATTCGACCTGAAGTCGGGTAAAATGCAACACAAAGCCTGGCGCGATACCGTGGTATCTGTGATCGGTGAGGGGCCGGTATCCCTGTGGACCCGAAATGCGCTGGAACGAAACGGATATGCCATCACGAACGAGTCGGCAGATATCGAGGTGTTTGCCGATTCGGAGTTGCGCTGGCGCATACGAAAGGGCGAACAAGAGCATGTCGTGTCGTCAATTGGGGAGATGCTTCAGTTACTTCAAACGTTTGGGGAACCGTCACGTAAGATTGTTTAACACATTCCGTGATTTCAATCCTTTCAATTTTGTTAGTTTGGGCCCCTTCACAATGAGCCTAACCTGAACCATGATCAAAGCTGACAAGCTGTTCCCCTATACATTCGCGAAAAAGTACAGCAGTGCTGCCGCTTACTTTTCGATGGAGTTTGCCATCGACCAACCACTTAAGATTTACTCAGGCGGACTGGGTTTCCTTGCCGGATCGCATCTGCGAAGCGCTTACGAACTCAAACAAAATCTGATCGGCATTGGCATTCTCTGGAAGAAGGGTTACTACGATCAGGACCGCAATCAGGATCAGACCCTTCGCGTGGCGTTCCGTGACAAAGACTACTTCTTTCTTAAGGACACAGGCATCATCTTTCCGATTACCATTCATGGCGCACGCGTTCATGTCAAAGCATTGTTGCTTGAACCTGAAGTTTTCAAGACGGCGCCATTGTTCCTGCTGACAACAGACATTCCCGAGAACGACTATCTCGCACAAACTATAAGTCATCGTCTCTACGATCCGAACGAAACAACACGCATTGCGCAGTCGATCCTTCTTGGAGTTGGCGGAGCTAAACTTCTCGACATTCTCAAGATAAAGGTCTCCACATATCACATGAACGAAGGGCATTCCCTGCCGCTTTGTTTTTACCTTCTCGACAAATACAAATCGCTCGACGAAGTTCGCAAGCGGGTTGTATTCACGACTCACACTCCTGAGAAAGCCGGCAACGAAGAACACAGCATTCCACTGCTGCACAGCATGAGTTTCTTTAATGGACTCACGCCTGAGCAAGTTCAGCAATACGTACATCCTGAAAACGGCGTGCTGAACTATACGCTTACTGCCCTGCGCATGTCAAGAATAGCGAATGGCGTATCAAAACTGCACGGCGAGGTTGCGCGCAAGATGTGGAATTCCTACCCGGGCATCTGTGAGATCACATCCATCACAAACGCGCAAAACAAAACCTACTGGAGTGACCCACAACTCGACAAGGCACTTTCCGACGGCGATGATCAGGCTCTTTTCGAACGCAAGAAAGAACTCAAGCACAAACTCTTTCGCGTCGTTGCCAACCAGACTGGCAAACTCTTTAAGGAGGACCGTCTTACGATCGTATGGGCAAGAAGATTCGCGGCATACAAGCGCGCTGGGCTTTTGCTTACGGACTATGATCGCTTTCTGAAGATTGCAAAAAACGAAGCGTACCCCGTTCAAATCATTTGGGCCGGCAAGCCATATCCGGAAGATTACAATTCGATCAATCTCTTTAATGAGATATACTGGAAGACGAAAGAACTTCCGAACTGTACCGTGGTTACAGGGTACGAATTGTGGCTCTCCGGCCACCTGAAAAAAGGAAGCGATGTGTGGCTTAACAACCCGCGGTTGTACCACGAAGCTTCCGGCACGTCAGGCATGACAGCCGCGATGAACGCTACACTAAACCTTTCCATTCCCGACGGCTGGATACCCGAATTCGCCAGAGACGGCGAAAACAGCTTCATTATTGAAACCGCTCCAGACGGCGTGACACCAGAGTCTGCCGACAAAATCGAGGCGAACAATCTCTACGATATTCTTGAGAAGGTTGTGATACCCACGTATTACGACAACCCCAAAAAATGGTGGCAGATGGTCCGCGCCAGCATGACCGATATACTACCCTACTTTGATTCGGGTCGGATGGCACAGGAGTACTACGAAAAATTGTACAACGTCTGAAGGACAAAATAACCTGCGGGCGTCTCGCGTATTACGACCTATTGCCCTATCTTACGGGAAGAATCGGCGTACAATCGTGTGGAGGATTTATCCATGGACAAGAACCTGCTGGCCATTTTTTACACCGATCCTTCCAGGGAAGCCAAACCCTTGTTGAAGTCCGCCATTGGAATTGAAAAAACTCAGGCGGTATGTGAATACCTGGTAGAGACGGTACGCACTATTGTCGACGGACTTCCGTTCGACAAGGGAGTATTTTATGATGGATCCATCACTACGGGCGACCGGTGGGATGATTCCGTTTACATCAAGCAACTTCAGTCGGGACAGGATCGGGGCGAACAATTTCAGAACGCCTTCTCATGGGCGTTCTCGTCTGGCTATAGTCACGTGTGCGTGATTGTTACGGATTGTCACGGACTTACAGGCGAGATCATCACCCGCGCATTCGAATTCCTGGACGAAGGGGGAGACGCAATTATTGGTCCGTCTAAAGACGGCAGGTATTACCTGCTGGGATTGAACCGCCTCTATCCAGAATTGTTTGAAGGGAAGAGTTGGGAGTCGTATACATTATTGGATGACACGCTGCAGGACTTTGAACGGTTGGATCTGCAGTACGGAAAACTACCCGTGCTCGTAAGGATAAATGAAAAACGCGACCTTCCGGCACGGCTTCGCTTTTGATATATGCTTAAACTGTCTGAGATCTGGACATACCCTGTAAAATCCCTCGGTGGTGTTTCACTTTCGTTTGCGTCCCTCCTTCCGAAAGGATTGGAACACGACCGTCGATGGATGCTCGTCGATGAAAGTGGCACAGCCCTGACGCAGCGTACACAACCACGTATGGCGCTCTTCAAAACCGCATTGCATCGCGACCACCTGGAGATACGCTTTGATAAAGACGTATTGATGGTTCCTTTTGAAATTCCTGGCCGCGACGAAGATCGGGCAATGGTGTGGAGTGACGAAGTGGTTGTTATTCCCATGGGCACAACGTACGACCGATGGTTTTCGGACCGCCTCGGCATCGCTTGCAGACTCATGGCATTCCCCGAAGACAACCCCAGGCCAGTCGAGTCGGGGTACGTCGACGACGAAGTGCACGTGCGACTGCAGGATGCGTTCCCGTTCCTTGTAATCGGACAATCCACGCTGGATGATCTGAATAAGAGATTAGATACGCCCGTCCCGATGAATCGCTTCCGGCCTAACCTCGTGTTCACAGGAGGCGCTCCTTACGAAGAAGACAACTGGAAAGAGGTTTCCATTGGAGGGCTCACCTTCACCGGCGCGCGACCGTGTGTACGATGCAATCTTCCTGGCGTAAACCAGGATACGGGCATACTTGAGAAAGAACCGCTGCGGACTCTGGCAACGTACCGCAAGACCGGAAACAAAGTACTGTTCGGCATGAACCTTATTGGCCCAGCTCAAGGCCAATTGCGCGTAGGTGATGAGATTCGGGTACTCGTAGCCGAAAATATCTCCTGAAACTGTTGCCTTCGGTTTTGCGACTGCGCACTTTTGCCGACGCATGGCATTCCTTTATTTCAAGGCTGTTCACATTGTATTTGTAGTCACCTGGTTTGCCGGCTTGTTCTACCTGCCGCGCCTCATGGTCCACATCGCTGAGGCACACGCTAAACCTGAGCCCGAGAAAACTATTCTTAGTCGACACTTATATACAATGGCGCGCCGTCTGTGGTATGGCATCACATGGCCGTCGGCAATCCTAACGCTGGGAATGGGCGTCGCGCTCCTGGTTCAACAGCCGGCATATCTGCAGATGGGCTTCATGCACATGAAACTTACTGTTGTTGTGTTACTGTATGCATATCACTTCTCGCTGCAGTATCTTATGAACCAGCTGAAAAAAGGAATTGTTAGGTATTCGTCGCAGCAATTGCGCATGTGGAACGAGGTTCCGACATTGTTCCTCATCGCGATTGTTTTTATCATCGTCGTGCGCGATGGCATCAGCATCGTGTGGGGAATTGTCGGATTGCTGGTTGTGACTTTCGCCATTCTGACGGGAATCAAACTGTACAAAAAGTTCAGAAATGATTAAGCTGTTCCCATTCATAACTGCCGTATTTCTCCTGATACTGGTAGCATGCTCCACACAGAAACGCGAAGAGAGACTTCCGATACTCGGCGAACGAATCGTCGAAGGCAGTGACACAATCTATCATACGATCGCAGACTTTCAGTTTGTCGACCAGGACAGCAACATCGTCACACAGGAAACTTTCAAGGACAAGATTTATGTCGCCGACTTTTTCTTCACATCCTGCCGTACGATCTGTCCCATCATGAAGACGCAAATGCTTCGCGTGTATGATTCAATCAAGTCAGATCCCGAAGTGTTGCTTCTGTCTCACACCATTGATCCGGAGTATGATACCGTCGGACTCCTGCACGACTACGCGAACAGGTTAGGCGTATCAAGCGACAAATGGCACTTCGTGACGGGCAAACAGGACGATATCTTCAACATCGCGCAAACCAGCTACTTTGCCACAGCTATGGCGGACGACGCAGAGCCTGATGGCTTTATCCACAGCGGTGCTTTCCTGCTTGTTGACAAGGAACGCCGCATCCGGGGAAAGTACGACGGTACGAAGGATGAAGACGTTAACCGCCTCCTGCGCGATATCGCGAGGCTGAAAAAGGAATATGCAAATTAGGCGTGTCGTTCCGCCGCTGCTGATCGCGGCCGTCGTATTCGCTGCTGCATGCTCAGGACGCAACAGCAATCGCACCGATAGCTCTCCAAAATTTCTCCAATATTACCGTCAGGGGGAACAACTCTACTTCACGCACTGCAGTAATTGTCATCAGAAAAACGGTACCGGACTCCGACAACTATATCCCCCGCTCGCCAATTCTGATTACCTCCCCAACAATCGCGACGAAGTGATCTGCCTGATACGCTTTGGCACTGCCGAACCTCTCACCGTGAACGGTATCCAGTTCGTCCAGCCCATGCCCGGCATCCCCTCCCTCACCGACCTCGAAATCGCACAAATTGTAACCTACGTTTACAACACCTGGACCAAAGATGAAGGAATCATTGAGGTGAAGGATGTGTCGAAGGTGCTGAGGGGATGCGAGGGAAGGAAGGTAGTTGGGAATAAAAGGTGATCGGTATTCGGGTAATCGGTGTTCGGTCGTGTTGCTCTGCAGAGACGCACGGCTGTGCTTCTCCAGGATACCGATCGGATCGATCTATGTGGTTCAAAATCAGCGAAGGTTGCTTGAACCACATAGCACCCATAGGGTGCACATGGGACACATAGAAGCTGCCGCCCAAATAATCCAAACGTTGCAGGCTGTTTTTCCCGTTTTCTAATTGTTAAATTGGGACAGGACCCGGCAAAAAGGGCAGAAAACACTAAATCTGAAGGGGATGAAAGAGTTCAGAAGCATAGTCGAGGCATATGGAAAGCTGGACTACTCCGTGCGCAAGGCGGCCCTGGCTACGGTCGTCAAGGTCCGGGGTTCCTCGTATCGCAGTCCCGGAGCCCGAATGCTGATCTCTGACGACGGCCGCTGGGTGGGCAGTATCAGCGGTGGCTGCCTGGAAGGTGATGCGCTTCGGAAAGCGCGCAAGGTCATTACGGAAGGAGAGCCAATGGCCGTTACGTATGACACCCGTGAGGAAAGCAATCAGAACCTCGGAATAGCCCTTGGATGCAACGGGATAATTGATGTGCTGATCGAACCCATCGACCACAACGATCCAGCTAATCCCGTGCGAGTGTTCGAAACATTCATCCACACCCGCGAGCCCGTCGCCCTGGCTACAATCTACCGAAGTGAAGATGAAAAAGTGACAGGACAAAAATTGCTCATTGACGCATCGGGCCAGGTACAGAAATCCTTTGACGACACGCAACTTACCTCGCGTATCACAACAGACCTTTTAAAGCTGTTTGAAACGCGAACATCCGAAACGCGCACCTACGAATGGCAGGGCTCCACGGTGGACGCATACCTCGAACTTCTTCCGCCAAATATTTCACTGATCATTTTTGGTGGAGGATTCGATGCGCGACCTGTAAGTCAACTTGCCAAGACCCTGGGTTGGGAAGTTACAGTCACTGATGAATGCGCTGCCCATATCGCGCCTTTATTCTTCCCCACTGCAGATAATTTGTCGTTATGCAGCCGCACATACATCGAACGTGATTTCAACGTTACGCCTTATACGGCATGCGTGCTGATGTCGCACAACTATGAATACGATCGCGACGTACTCCGCACGCTCCTGAAAACTCCTACGCCATACATTGGCATTCTGGGGCCGCGTAAACGGTTCGATAAAATGTGCGAAGAATTTGATCGCGAAGGCATTGTCCTCACCGCCGACGACAGGCATAGAATTCACTCCCCGATCGGACTCGACATCGGCGCAGAGACACCGGACGAAATTGCCGTCTCGATAATCGGTGAGATACAGGGCAAGTTCACATGCCGCTCTGGTGGCTTCCTCAAGTATCGACAAGGCCCCATTCACAAACGCGGTCCTGGCAGTGACCAGGTGTTCAAGGAAGTACATCTGAATCCCCTGTTGCGAAAAGTTTCCGAGAAATAGCAACTATGTCGGCAGAGCAGACCGATATCATAACTGCCATTGTTCTTGCCGCCGGGTCCTCCTCGCGGCTGGGTCAGTCAAAGCAACTCCTCCAGGTGGAGGGCGAGCCACTAATACGGCGCATTGCCCGTATTTCCTCTGAAAGCAATGCCGATCGCACGCTGGTTGTGCTGGGCGACAATGAACGCGAACATGGTCGTGTCATTCGAGATCTGCCGCTGTATATCTGCATCCATTCCGGTTGGGAAAAAGGAATGGGAAGTTCGCTGAAAGCGGGTATGGACTTCATTCAGAGTTTTCTCGCAGACACGACCGCTATTATAGTTTTGGTGTGCGATCAGCCGCTTCTGACGACTGACCATCTCAACAATTTGATCGACAGATACCGCAGTACGAAAGCGCATGTCGTTGCGTCGACCTATTCCGGTGTCATGGGCGTTCCCGTTCTTTTTGCCGCTTCTCTGTTTGCCGAAATCCGCCGTATAGACGATAACCACGGCGCACGCCAGATCATCGACAAGCACAAAGCTGGCGCACAACGAGTCGAATTTCCCGGCGGTGAATTAGACATCGACACACCGGAGGATTATCAGCGCTTCAAGGAAAGTCTGCGCGCACAGGAGGACGCGAGAATAACACAAGGCTTCACGACGGGACAGTCGTAGCCCTTACAGCTTACACACCATTACGTTGCGACGTGTCCCCGCCTTTTTCACAAAAGTGAAATCTGCTTTCTCGAACGAAGGCCTGAAGCCCATATGACGGTAGCTCGGCGAATCCGGATCTACCGGGTAGGCCTCGAGGTATTTCGCTCCGTTTTTCTTTGCATGCTTCTTTGCGGCATCGATGAGAATGTTGACAAGACCCTGATCGCGAAATTCGCGTCTGACGAAAAAACACGTGACTGACCACATACGCTCCAACGCTTCGTCGCCTCCGAGTCGCTGAAACGTCTCCCTTGGTGCCACCGAACACCACCCGATAGGCTCATTATTGACGTAGGCCAGCAAACCGATCGGAACGCCATCATTAACGCGCTTACGGATAAACTTTTTTCTGCTTGCCGAATTGTTGTTCCTGAGCTCTGCGGAAGACATTCGCCACGCCATACACCAGCAATAGGATGGTGCACCGCGCGACTGAAAAAGTGCTTCGAAGTCAGCCCACGTACTTTTGTCAACAGGTTTCACTTTTGGCCGTATCATCGTTTCATTTTTCATAAACAAAATAATCCGGTACCTGTGTGGGGTAACAACGTCAAACCAAAATCGGTTTGTATGTACGGCCTTTTACTGCATGTCTATCGCATCAACCTCAGGTTGTGGATTGTTGTGTGATACGCCGCATCAGGTACAATCACGAAGCGCGATCCCGGTGTGAGACTTTGGTGGGTACCGAACGGTTGAGGATTTAGGGCCTCAATCCCCGTTGCCGGCATACTGATAGTGTCCGATGATCCTGAAATTAAACAGGCAGTCCTCCAGTACTTGTCCTGCGCCAATATTGTGAACAATGAGATATCGCTTACCGTCGGGCGATCGTTTCGAGGAAACTATTCCGATGTGCGTTACGCCTCTCCCCAGATCCAAGCAAACAATATCCCCGGGCTGATAGTCGTCCGCATTCTGTGAAATGCTTTTGACAACTCCATGTCTCTTAAAGAACGTCATGAGGTTGGGAACCCTTCGGTGATCGATGTTCCGGTCAGGACGCGACAAACCCCAAAGCTTTGGATACACATCGAAGTTAGCCCGCATGTCTTCATGAACCTCACGCTGGAGATCTATCCCTAAGTTTCGGTATGCACGTATTACAACATCTGTACAAACACCGCGATCAGCCGGGACATCACCATTCGGATACGGTATTGAAAAATAAGAGGGGTCATAGCGAACCAGCTGCGCGGTCAATCCTTCCGCGGCATGAGCGAGGTCAGTGAAAAATGTCGATTGAGCACCGGCACCGCCGGACAATACAAGCAACAGAATCAGAAGGACAGGCTTAATCACACCGGAGAAAATCTGATCGGGGTCATCACATTAAGTGAGCAGTAATACTATTTACCTATTACCTTGATTAAGGTCCCCTGTTCTATCCTGTCATTCAGCGCGACGCCATTCATGATTGCAAGCTCTTCCAGTCGTGCCTTTGGTATTCCAAAATGTTCAAAAGCTGCCTGAGCGCTCATCGTCTGCGGAACGGTCTTGATTCGTATCACATCGGGTTTTCGATTGAGCTTTTCGGAATCCGTCAGGCGCCTGAAGTCGCGCATAGTACTAAGGAATGTGGACTGATAATTCGGAAAGTTCGTCAAGGAAGTAATACCCATGAGATTGTAGACGAGGTCTTCATGCTTTATCAAGGCAGCAACAAGTCGTATCGTTCCCTGCTCCTGCTTTTGATCCGCCACGAGCAACACTGAATTCAATCCATTGATGCTTTCTTTCTTCGACTCGACCAGCGTAAGGTTGTACTGCTGCAGAAGTCCATTGGCAGCATCTTCCGGTGAGCCTTTTCCCGCCAACGTAAGCATCATTAACGCCGAACCGTCAGACGGCGCCATCTGCACCTGCTGCGGCGTGTTTAGCAAGCCCCAACCTGCGGGCGTTGGAAATTGAAACTTCAGCACGGGGTGATAGAAGGTGTTGTTCTCCACAAAGCCTTGGCGCGGATCCTCTCCTACAACCAATCCTTCTATCCTTTTGAGGTAGCTGTCGCGATTGACTTTAAAGTTGTTGTGACCCAGCTTGCTCTTCCACTCCTGCGCCAGTCTTGCTACTGTCACATTGCGTTCCTCGGGGGACGGGTGCGTTGACAGGAACTCGGGAATCTCCTCTCCTCCGGCAGCCTTGCCCTGGCGCGCGAGGGTTTCGAAGAATCCCGCCATTTCTGAGGCATCATATCCAATACGTGAAGAATACTCCACACCCAACTCGTCGGATTGTCGCTCAGCATCCCTACCAAAACTCATGAGCGCGAGCTGCATGCCTGCAGAGAGCGGTTCCATAAACTGCGATAACTCGGGTACGAGAATGACACCCGCAATGATACCCAGCTGACCCAGCATGGCGTTCCGCTGTTGAATCACGGCATGTCGGGCCGTAATGTGGCCGATTTCGTGGCCAAGCACCCCTGCAAATTCCGCTTCATTGTTGAAATGGGCGAGAATACCCCGCGTAAAGTATACATAGCCGGGCGTGGCAAAGGCGTTTACGACCGGAGAATCGACGATCTTGAACTCATAGGTGAGTTTCGAACGATGCGATACTTTCACCATTTCCTGCCCCTTTTCGTTGATGAATTGTTGCAGGGCCGGATCCTCATAGGCACCGAAATACGCCATGATTTGCGGGTCCGCCTCCTTGCCCATGGCCAGTTCCTGGCTTTCGGACATCAATACGACCTGCTTCCTCCCGGTTACGGGATTGGTTGCGCAGCCCGAAACATAGAGCATGAAGCAGAAGATGAGGGAGGGTTTTAGAAGGGCGGCGTGCGTTTTCATATGGTGTGGATGGATATTTGGGTCGCCACCAAATATTGGTCCAATTGTTTTGGTCATCAGTAGCCGGTGATCGGTAATCGGTGGTAGTATTACCGTCGATTTCGTGAATACGGGAGACACGCAGGTTGCGCGTCTCTAGTACAATGCCTCCGATTAAGATTCCTCGTAACCGTTTACCTGATCGCCGATTACCTATTCACTTCTTACTTCCGATTCTCCAACTCACCACGTTCTTTTACTCATAATCTCATCCAACTCCTGACGCGTCATCGTGCCCAACTCCGGATGCTTCTTCAACCAATTCAAGAACTCGGTCTTGATTTCATCGGTCCACTGATCGTCAATTTCACCGGTGCTGTATTTGCCGGTCCGAACCATTTCGAAACCAAACTTGTCTTTCCGGACGACAAATTCCGCGACACTGACAACATACTCGGCCATATGGGCGGGTACAAAGAGCACACCTTCCATCGTGGCAATGACGAGGTCACCGGGAAGCACAATAGCCCCTCCGATACGAATTGGGGTATTAAGTCCCATCAGGACCATCTCTTCGGTAAACGACGGATGGAAGTCGCGAACAAACGCGTTGAATCCTTGTATATTGCTGATCTCCTGAAGGTCACGGGCGGCGCCATCGAACACGACACCGTTCCCGGATTTGCTGTAAATTGAATTGGCCAGCGTAGCACCCATAATGCTACCTCCGCTGATTTTTCCAAATGCGTCAGCAACATACAGGTCTCCTTTGGTAAGGATATCGATGGGCCATGAGTTAGTATTCCCTTTTCGTCCTTGTTTCCATCCGCGCTCTTTGATGTTCCGTTCCACATCCGGGCGGCTGGGGAGGTACATGGCTGTGACCGCCCTGCCAGTCATGATGGTGTTGTTTACCGTTTTCCAGTTGCCCTCAAATTGATTGAGGTATCCCTCATTCTTCAATACCGTCCACGCGTCATCGATCATGATGTGCTTTGCACGTTCCAGGAGGTCGTCGGGTATCTTCGGTCGTCCGTCCGGAAAGCGCTCACCTTTCCATTCAGAGGTCAGGAAGATAAGTTCCTCACGCGAAATAGTCTGCGCGCTCACGGGCAGGGTTGAAACAACCATCGATAAAGTCAAAATCGCAAGTATGATCCTCATATCACTGAAACAGTTAAACTCCGCAACGATAGTACATCATTCAACGATTCCGAACAAGTGAGTTGTTCGCGAGAGAAGCTCCCAGAAGAATCAATTGCCGCCAAGCGCCCTTTTTGCGATCCGTATCTATTGCCAATCTGATCGCATTGACCTCGTCGGCTGACAGCGGGCGCTGGTCTTCAGGTGTCGTTCCACGAGATGCGGATGTCATTTTCCGGACTTTGAAATAATCGTTCTTCCTAAGGTTGTCGTTATCCCTCAGGCGTTTGATCATATCAAAGACGTGTGTTCCACCCGCCATACTGAATTGAAAGTATTGCGCTCGGTAAACAAGATAGCGAATATTCCTAACCCAGGCCACACACGCGGATTAGCCACCTATAACGAAAAGCGAATCGGAATTACCATTCTCATACGAACAGGTGTGCCCGTCTGATGCCCGGGCGACCAGGCGGGCATTTTCTTTACTACGTCAAGGGCCATCTGGTCGGCAGGTTGTCCAATTCCTTTCAGTACTTCAAAGTCCGATAATGAACCGTCTTTATCTACAATGAACGCAACAAAGACCTTTCCTTCCCAGCATCTGGCTTGTGGATACTCGAGGTTTCTTTTGATAAAGTCATGCAAGGCTTCGTGTCCTCCAGGAAAGGTTGGTGGCGATTCAATGAATACACACTCTAGTTTGACATCGGACGGGCTGACAGGAGGTGGAGGCACATTGAACTTTAGGGGTGCAATCAGTTCGGGCTCTGTACAAGACAGAACCAACAGACCCACCGCTGCGGTGATGACTTGTCTCATAGGCGATGTTTTTCTCGCATAATCCTCAGCAGTCACTTTCGTCACACCCGCACCAGAATTCAATCCTGGGTGTAAATAAGATCTTCTTTTGCTTAATTGCGTCTATGATACTCCGGGCCATTGCCTTGTTCCTGCTGTCGCTGTGCACGTGTATTGGACAAGCACAGACTACAAAACGCTCATTTCTCGTATGCGGCGACCACCAGGTTCTTCTCGTCGATTATGAGCAGTCTAACGACACAATACCAAACGTCGTTTGGACATGGGACGCGCATAAGGCCAATGACCTGCCGGAAGAATATCGCTTGAAAAGATTCAATTCTGTTGACGATTGCAAAGCCATCAGGAATG
>DATCLO010000195.1:0-3839 GCA_036563875.1 Cyclobacteriaceae bacterium | reverse complement strand
GACTAAGACCTGTTAATCGCACCAAGGTGGAATTGAAATAATCGTGGAGTATTAGGCCTGTTTATTGTCAATCCTCTGTTAATCGCACCAAGGTGGAATTGAAATTTGTTTCAGGTTCACGGTCACCGGCGAGCTTTGTACTGTTAATCGCACCAAGGTGGAATTGAAATTCTCAGAACCATTTAAAAATGAACTTGCCCGCCAGGCTGTTAATCGCACCAAGGTGGAATTGAAATCTCACCGAAGAATGGTTGATGGAGTTTGGGGCAGAAGCTGTTAATCGCACCAAGGTGGAATTGAAATAAATAGACGACCATTACGGGGAAAGAAATGTGCAACTGTTAATCGCACCAAGGTGGAATTGAAATTTGGGTGGACGCTGAATGCAAACCGGATACAATAACTGTTAATCGCACCAAGGTGGAATTGAAATATACATGGACGAACGGGACATCACACAAAAAGGAAGCTGTTAATCGCTCCGAGGTGGAATCGCTCAAGTCGAATTTCATCCTCGTCCTTTGAATCGATACTGCAGAGTTACTCCCGATCCGAAAGCACCGCCTTGCGCGCCAAGACAGCACGTACCCCGATGAACGCCTCCCTGTGGCGCGCTACCCCAGCCTCATCTGGTTCCCGGGGCGGTAGGCCTTGACTGGCCGAAGAGCCAGATGAATTCGAACGTGAAGGATACAAAACAAGGGCCTATTCGGTAGAACGTCTTAGTCGGCCCGCTTCCCTTGTGAGGACACGCCTCTCAACCTCGGATGATGCAAGATCAATCGCCCTCTCATAACACCTCACCGCCTTCTCCTTATCCATCTCCGCATACAAATACCCCAACAACGCATAATAATTATGATTATCCTCCAACCTCAGTTTCTCCACTTCCGCTATCACCTTCTCCTTCCCCACCACTTTCGACATTGCAAAAGCCCTGCCTAGCGCCGTGCCAGGAGAATACTCGATCAACACCAACTGATTGTATAACTCCAGAATGCGACTCCATTTTTCTTTTGAATCCGTGGTGTGCCAATACGCAATAGCAGCTTCCAGGTGGTATTTGGATAATTCGTTTCCTTCTGTTGCCGCGACCAGGTAATAGTTGCCACGGTCTATCAGCTGCTGATCCCATTGCGTTTTATCCTGTTCGTCAAAAAGCAATAGTTCTCCTTCGCTGTTGATCCGCGCTTCAAGTCGTGAACTCTGGTAGCACATCAACGCCAGTAAGGCATAAACCTGCGATGTGCGAGTCAGTTCACTCTCGGTCAGACACAGCGCCAGACGAATAGCCTCCGAACACAGGTCTTTCCGGATGGCCGCCCGATTGGTTCGCGAGAAATATCCTTCATTGAACAACAAATAAATCGTCTTCAATACCGCATCCTGCCTGGCTTGAATGTGATCCGGTGTCAGAGCGCTTAATGAAAATTGATTATCTCTTAAATGCTGCCTGGCTCTTTGAAGTCGCTTCTTGATGGTCTCACGATTCGTCAAGAAGGCGTTCGCAATTTCTTCGATGCTGAAACCACACAGAACCTGAAGGGCCAAACAAATCTGACTTTCCGGGGAGTTGACAGGATTGCACACCGCAAAAATCATCGCCAACTGGCTGTCTGCTATGATTCGATCGTTGATCTCAAAGTCATCGCCCGGAAAAACGACATCAGTCCCTGCCCTTCCTCCAGCGTTAACTTGAGCAATCTTCTTATGACGCAGATGATCTTTCGCCTTATTTCTCGCTACCGTGTAAAGCCAGGCGGTCGGGTTATCAGGCACTCCATGCAATGCCCAATGCTCCGACGCCTTCAGGAATGTATCGCTTGCTATGTCTTCCGCAATTTCAATGTGCTCCAAACCAAAATGACGGCACAAGACGGCCGTCATTCTAGCATATTCCTGCCGGAACAAATGGGGTAACAACTCCCTATGTGATCGGTTGTCGCTCAACTAATCACGCCTTAACACTTCCCGAACCTCAATGTTCCCTCCCACCTGATCAAAAATGGGATTGGCTTTCGCCAACTCCACCGCCTCGTCGATGCTTTCCGCACGCACGACCACATAGCCGCTCACGAACTCCTTTATTTCTGTGTACGGGCCATCGGTAACGATGTTACCCGGCTTCACAACTTTGGCACTGCCGGGCAATGGCAAGAGGGTATTTCCCTTATCGGCCAACTTGTTCTGCGCCGCGATCCCCGCCAGCCAATTCATCCGTTCCTGCATCTGCTCCGGCGAAGGCTTAAAATCGGTAATGTCCTTCAGTCTGAAAATCAAAGCAAATTCTTTCATAACCCTAAAATTATGGTTTTACAATTTCCACTATGACGACCGAAGGCAGGAATGGGGACATAATAGATAACATTTTTTGCGGAGTCTGACATTCCGCCGATGCAGTGATTTTGTTAAATTTCCGGAAAGGATATAGCGATGAACGCAGGAAGGATCGGAAGGGCAATTCTCTTCGCAGCAGCGCTCACAGCCTGCTCAACGGAAACGGAAATTCAAACGCAGTCAACTTACACTGGCAATGAAATCTCGTACCCGCTGGAATCCGCCAGCGTGTACAACATGTCGGGCACCGTGACATTCCGGGAACGGGTTGGCGGAACGACTGACGTAACCATCAACCTGGTGGGCAACACGGGAACTGATGCAAAACTCCCCGTTCACCTGCACCTCGGTGACGTCTCCGAAGAGGACGCCTATGTTGCGGCCCTCCTCCAGCCCGTTGACGATAGAACCGGAAGGAGCGAAACCCACCTCGAACGCCTCGCCAACGAAACACCAATCCGGTATGCGGACCTGAAGAACCTCAACGCATGCATCAAGATCCACCTGTCCGCTTCCGGAGAAGGCAGCAAGATTATTCTTGCCGCTGGCAACATTGGCAGTGCAGCACTGACCGTGAACCCGTCAGGCCGACGGTCTATCGGAATCTGCCGCAGCGAATAACCTGGTTGAGAGCATCAACCACCATCGCTCTCCGTACCACGACATTGTAGCCAGCTGTGTAAGCGATAAGCACGGTTTGATAATCCGCAAAAGTTACCACGGGGTATTCTCCGCTATCGTCGATGACTGTCCTGACCAGGGTTCCATCAGCGCTGTGCCAAATCGCAACTATCGGTGTCCCGCTGTTCATACCATGATCGCCATGACTCGCAGTAACGGACATAGGCGCACGACTTTCCTCTACTACGATCACCGATGTCGATCCCATAGACGCCATCTGTGGGTGGCGCGCGGTTTCAGAGATAATCCTCCGCGGTGCAAAGTCAGCACCATTCGATGATGAAGCATAGTACAGACCAGGCCGGCCGCCGGCCGTAAACCAAACCACTTCAATTCGCTCGTCTCCGGCAGCCATTGACGCTCCCGTATGAGGACAGCCGTCCACAATCCAATTGTCGTTGCTCACCGCACGGGGAGCAGAAAAGGTCTTACCGCTGTCGGTGGAAATGATGTGCATGAAGTCGCGCACTGATCCCTCAGCGGTTGCTTCGATATCCCTGTAAATGATGTGGACGTTACCTCGTGGGTCAGTGCTGATGTCGGTACGGCAGCACTGGCAAACGGTATGACCAATCGGTTGATCGCGCTGAAATCCTTCATGGCCTTTTGTTCTTGCGAAGTATAGGGACGACCCTTCACTTCCCAATCGCAATCTTCCGTCGAGCCATACGGCACCGACCTCTCCATCCGGAAGCATCACGACATCGAAGAAACTCCGGCTGTTATCTTTCAGCGTATCGCTGTGAACGAACTTCGCCTTCGTCCAGTTTGCACCGTTGTCAAACGACTGCGCATAAAGGATTGACCCGGCGTATTTGTTG
>DATCLO010000194.1:0-4261 GCA_036563875.1 Cyclobacteriaceae bacterium | reverse complement strand
GTCCAGTTCAACGCCCGGATGCCACCACCCTGAGTTGCGATAAAGATGACTGGCATAGTAGCACCGGGATATCGTTTCTTCCATTCGGTTCGACGGAATAAAAGCCATTCATCAAACGCGACATCTATACGCTTCCGTTTGGATACAAGATCGTTGGATTTGTACTCGAGGAAAGTATTGTCATTCCAATAGCTAAACGCTATGACGACCACCAGGAGAATAATACCGAAGGGTCGGCGTGTATAGTTGTGGAAATAGAAGACGATCGTAAACAGCAGCGTAAGGCAGGGTATGGTTATGATAAGAATGGACGCCGGTCTGAGCCATGACGACAGGAACAGGTTGGCGGAAGGAAAACAGAACACGACTGTAAGGACAAGCGCCACCGCACCGAGCTTGACAAAGTATGTCCTTACGCTTCTGAATTGCCAAATAAAAATCAGCTCCTGCGCGATCGTTGGTGCCCAGTTCGTCAGCTGCTTAAACTGTATCACCTCCCTGGGCGACGGCCAGTCGCCCACAGCTTTTACATGGATCAGGTATCGTAGAAATGCAAACAATCCTTTTGGATGATCATAAGAGGGTACACTGGCTTCGGTACGGTTGAGTTCCGGTTGGCTTACAATAGTAGTGGTTCGCAGCCACCGGTCGTTCACGGTAAACAAGATCCACATAACAGCCGCAAGCAATGACAGCGCTGCGACGTGAAGGAACTGGTACTTTGTTTCGGTAACATTGGGAACGAACGCTATTGCGACGAGCAGAATGATGCATGGGAGTATTCCCGCTATTCTGGGAACGAGCAATGATAGCCAGCGATGCACCTTGCGGTTCTGCCGCACCAGACTGGGCTGAATAGGATCAATTTGCAGGATGATGCATCCGCTGTACCACGTCACCCAGCACCAGAACGGCAGTGAAAGGTAAACGGCGAGAACATAGTCGGGCTCAAAATCCTGGGCAAATGCATAGACGAAGTCATCCGACTGTGAAGGCACGGTGAACAGGAAGAGGCCCAGCAGAAGGATGGCAATGAGATAGCCAATGTTAATGATGAGCCACCATACAGACTTCAGGGTTTCCTTCACAACCGAGAGGGTTATGGTTGTAAAAAAGTGTCCCGACTACTTGACCCAGGGCACGCGAGGCGATTCGTAAAAGTCGATCCCCTTCGCCTGCATGCGCTTAGCATGGTTTCCTAGCCGCACTTTGTATTCATCCCATCCGCGGCGCTCCGACGGCGTCCACGCCAGTTCAGCCACACCTGGGAGTCGCGGGAACGCCATGTACTCAACCTCATCGATGGTCGTGAGCGTCTCCGTCCACAGCGGCGCTTCCACGCCCAGAATATTTTCACGCGACAGGCCGGGCACGAGCGTTAGCGGATCCCAGTCGTACGCATGATCCACTTCGACATATCCTGCCCAATGCAGGCCCAGTTTGGTCGTGGAGTCGTATTGCATATCGATATAGATCCTGGAGGCAGGCGACATGATCACCTTTGCATTCTTCTTCACTGCCTCCGCTGCGAGTTCGTTCGAATGCCAATGCTGGGCAATTGCGTTTGCATCGAGGTCCGCCTGTGCAATGTCTTCCCAACCAACCATCCGTTTGTTGTACTTTTTTACGATTTCGGCAAAGCGATTTATGAACTGGATGTAATCTTCTTTTTTGGTCACGTGCGCTTCGTCCCCACCAATGTGCAGATAGGGACCGGGTGTTAGCGATGAAAGCTCGCGCAATACATCGTCGACAAACTTGAAGGTAACATCCTTGTTTAACTGCAAGGTGCTGAAGCCCACTTCAATTCCTGTATAAAGTTCAGTGGGTTTGCCATTTGCGTTTAACTCGCCATATGACGCGAGCGCCGCATTCGTGTGCCCTGGCATGTCGATCTCGGGGACAATCGTCACGAATCGGTCTGCAGCGTATTGTACAATTTCAGTGTATTGTTCCTGCGTGTAATACCCGCCTTTGCCACCACCCACCGATGAGGATCCACCGTGGGTCGCCAGTCTCGGCCACGACTTGATTTCGATTCTCCATCCCTGATCGTCACTCAGATGAAGATGGAGTCTGTTCATCTTGTACGAAGTGATCAGGTCGATGTATCGCTTTACATCATCCACACCAAAAAAGTGTCGCGCAACGTCAAGCATGGCACCGCGCCATTCAAATTGTGGGTAATCGCGGATGGTTCCGGTGGCGACTTCCCACGACACCTGTTGTAGTTCACTGCGCTCAATTGCTTCGGGCAACAGTTGACGTAGCGTCTGGATGCCGTAAAACAGTCCCGCACTTTCGTTTGCTGCGATCTTTATTTGATCTTCCGCAATCGCCATCTCGTATCCCTCAGCCCCCAGACCCGTGTCGTTCGCGCCAGCCAGGTAAATCAAGTTTTTGCCATTGGCGTTAGAGGCGCTTTCAACAGGCAGGTCAAAGCCCGTAGCCGGCCGAAGAAGTGCTCCAAGGTATTGGGCAACTTCGGCTGATCCTTCTATTGCCGGATCAGCCACGATGCGGGTTTCGCTCGTGAGAAAAAACGTTTTCCCGGTGGTGGTAGCACTCACCGGACGCGGTATTACCCCTTCGAACCGCAACGCCGCATCCTGTGATGCCGGCTGCGATTGCTTGCAGGAAAAGAAGGTTGTGGAGAACGCAACGATCAGTGTGCCGACAACACACCGAGGCTTTATGAAAAATATCATCATTGGAAAATTTTACAGATGTCGAAGATAGGAAATTAAGTCTGAATTGCGCTTGCGAAAACAAAGTAACGCAACAAGGCTTCCTTCATGCTAAGTGTGTATATTGTGTGGGCCCTTTTCTTTCCCGACACAAAATGACAGCACTCGTACGAACTGGCGCGAACGCAAAACCATAGTTTTCGTATTTTTAGCAAAACCACTCCCCCATGCAAAACGCCATCAACTGGTTTGAGATACCAGTGAACAATCTCGAACGAGCACAAAAATTCTATGAAACAATCATGGACATTTCCATGATCCCGGTCGAAGTTGACACCTTCCGGATGCTGATGTTTCCCGTTGACGACTCCAGGGGAGTTGGCGGAGCATTGATCGAAAGTCCAGGAAATTACAATCCTTCCCTGACAGATGGTCCCCTGATCTACCTTAACGGCAACCCCGATTTACAAAATGTCCTCAACCGCGTCGAAGGCGCCGGTGGCAAGATCATGGTCCCCAAAACACAAATCACTCCCGAGTACGGTTACATGGCAGTTATTCAGGACACGGAAGGGAATAGGATTGCGTTGCATAGCAACGGGTAGGTGACGGGGCCATATCACACTGCCTACTGCCTACTGAATTAAGGGTGAAAGCACAACTTTCCTGAATTCCACCTCGGCGCCTTCGGCCTGTAGTGCAATTCGTCCTTTCGATGCCGTACAGTCGTAACCATAGTTGACGAGGTCGCCGTTGACCCAGACTTTGATCGTATTGCCTCTGCATTCGATCACCATGGTGTTCCACTCGCCTACGGGATTTTCGCTTCCGTCGGTAAGGTTAAGGATGCGTCTTCCTTTACCTTCCGTAATGCCCCATTCTTCTTTCGGGCCGCGACGCTTTTCCATATCCGGAACGGTAATGTCTTCAACAATACACCAGAAGTCGCCCGCATTTTCATGCATCATCTGCACTTCAATCGACTTTGGGAACATCTTATACAACGCACGAGGTGTTGATGCGAACACAAGCACTCCGCAGTTGCCTGGCTCTCCGGCAAAACGGTATTCGACTTCCAGTCGAAAATTTTCATACTCGGCGTCTGTGATGAGGTGACCTCCGGGTTTACCCAGACTCACCAGCAGTCCGTCTCTCACGATGAAAGGATTCCGCACATTCTTATTGTTATCCATCTCGGGGACATCCCAATGCCAGCCGGTGAGGTCTTTTCCGTTAAACAGATTCACTTGCTGTCCGCGACAGCCCAGTGCAGATATCATGATAATAAGAAGAGCGGAAGTCAGCTTCATAGCTATACGGTATTGGTATCTATAAACTTACGAAAAACGAGCGACAGCTTTCTCTAAGATACCCCCTAACGGAAGCGGGGCGTCCTGCGCCGTCATGGAGCGGCATCATCCAACGCCGCATGCGCAATAAAACGGAATACGCCTGTAGCATTTCCACCGGCGAGGAAGAAAATAGCCGCAAGAATATCAAGCGTGCCGGCAATAAGCCATAAATTCCGATCAATCTGTTCCCCGGCGATATCGCTTCTTTTCCGATAACTTCTT
>DATCLO010000193.1:0-6044 GCA_036563875.1 Cyclobacteriaceae bacterium | reverse complement strand
TATGGCAAAGAAGAAAGCAGCGAAAAAGAAAGTAGCTAAGAAGAAAGCTACGAAGAAGAAAGCCGCTAAGAAGAAAGCCGCTAAGAAGAAAAAATAACGGCGCAAAGATCTTCAGATCTTTGAAGATGAAAACCGTCTCACAATCTGGGACGGTTTTTTTGTTTCCATACTTTCCAGTCACCGCCTCTTTGCCACACCGCGAACCGCGGTCGCCGTAAGCGGATCATCGGGCCACGAATGCTTCGGGTACCTGCGCCGTAGTTCCTTCTTTACCTCCGCATAGCCCGTGCTCCAAAAACTGGGAAGGTCACCGGTAACCTGTACGAGACGAAAGCCCGGCGAAAGGAGGTGCAGCAACACACGCGTGCGGCCACCATTAATGGATGGCGTTTCGGTCCAGCCGAATACTTCCTGCAACCGAACCTCAAGTACCGGTGGCTGTCCGTCGATGCTGTACTTCAATCTGATTTCGGATCCGCTTGGCACTTTGATGCGGGCAGGAGCCAGTGCATCGAGCCGTTGCTGCTGGTCCCACGGCATGATTGCATTGATCGCAGTATCCATTCCTATGCGCTGAAGGTCTTGCAGGTTGTTCACTCCTTCGAGATAGGGACCGAGCCAGGTCTCGAGCGTTTCGAGCAACCGTTCATCACTCACATCAGGCCACGTGTCGTCATTGTTCCATATGCGGAGGCTAATGACACGCGCCTGCCAGACTTCAAATGCATCCGACCAACCCATGACCTTCAATCCCCGTTCGCGGATCATCGCACAGATCACTGCAATGCGTCGCTCTTCGCTGATGCGACTGAGTTGACGCTGCTCGAGTATGAGTACGCCTATGCGCGTTTCCATCACGCCGACAAGTCTCTCATGCGTGTCGTCCCATCGTGCGATTTCCTGGTCTGTCGACATTGGAATGAGCTGCACCGGCTCAATGCTTGCCGCCAGAAATATTCTTCCCTCGGCGTCGCCCGCGTCCAGATGTACGGCGATAATCCATGGGGCACCCACCATCGCATCGCCAGCAGAAAGTCGTGCCGCTCTACCGTTGACAAGTTTATACAGGGTGCCCTGGCGCTCAACCTGACGCGCAACGCGATCGGGATAAGCATACAGGAGGAGCGCACCTACGTCATCGTGATTCACTGCACCACTGTCCAACGGAGCGTTCAAAATCTTACGCCATTGAGACACCTGCTTTTCAATCCGCTCCATAACATGCCGGTCACCGGCACTCGGCTCCCTCCTTCTGAATTTCCTGAGCTCGTCGACGCGAAGGGCAATGTCGGCGCCATACTGCGCCGGCAGGGGGTCGCGTTCTTCAAGCAATGCGGCACAGTCGATCGCTAAAGGCAGCATTCCTTCCTCCTGCGCGGCCTCCGTGAGCATGTGCGCAAGCCGCGGATGCGTTGGCAGACGCGCCATTTCCCGGCCGCGTGCCGTGATCACATCACCATCAAGCGCACCAAGTTGACCAAGTAGTTCAGTTGCCTGATTCACGTGACCTGCGGGTGGAGGCGTTATCCAGGTGAGTTCGTCGACGTTTCTTATTCCATACGACGCCAACGATAACACGAGTGGTGCAAGGTCCGCATCTTCAATCTCAGGTTTTCGGGCGGGAACCAGGTTCTTGTGGGAGCGTTCGCTCCAAAGACGATAGCAAACCCCCGGGCCGAGACGGCCGGCACGTCCTGCACGTTGATCGGCAGCGTCGCGGGTTACCGGTACCGTGGTGAGTCGTGTCAGACCCGTTCTCGCGTTAAACCGCGGCACGCGGGAAAGACCGCTGTCAATGACAACAGATATTCCCTCGATAGTCAGCGACGTTTCCGCGATGGATGTTGCCAGCACGATTTTGCGTCTGCCTTGCGGATCGGGCATGATGGCGCGTTGCTGCGCATCGAAGGGTAAGTCGCCATGCAATGGCAATACAACAACCCCCGGATATTCTTCTTCCAGGATTTCGAGTGTGCGACGGATTTCGGCAAAACCTGGGAGAAACACGAGGATATCTCCTTGTTGCTCGCGCATGGCCTGACGGCATGCCGCGGCTACGCGGACAGACACGTGGACATCGCCGGGATCGTCGCGATAAATAAGCTGGACGGGGAACTCGCGTCCTCGACTGGTCACGACCGGCGCCTGGCCGAGACGTTCCGAGATTGCAGTAGCTTCCAGTGTTGCCGACATGATGAGAATCCTCAAATCAGGTCGAAGTTGTTCACGTAGTTTCAGAGACAGCGCCAGGGCGAGATCAGACTGAAGACTTCTTTCGTGAAACTCATCGAAGATGATCAGACCCGTGTCTGCCAGGTCTTCATTCGGTTGAATATATCGCGTCATTACCCCTTCCGTAACGACGTGGATTCGCGTTTGTCGGCCTGTTCGGCTTTCAAAGCGCACGCTGTATCCTACGGTCTGTCCAACATCTTCGGAAAGCATAGCGGCCATTCGTTGTGCCACCGCTCGTGCCGCCAACCTGCGGGGTTCGAGCATCACGATCTTTCTGCCCTGCAGCCAGGGTTCATCCAGGAGGTGAAGAGGAAGCACCGTAGATTTTCCTGCACCAGGTGGTGCCTGAAGAATAGCGATCGGATGGTCAGTCAGTGCAGCCCGGATTTCAGGAAGTATGTCGAGTACCGGATAATTCATCTCAGTCAGCCAGCGCATCGATTATGTCCACGAGGCTTTCGGTGACATAAGCACCGTTACCTGGCCCGTACCAGTTCATAAGGCGCGTTTCGTAGTGGTCGACATCATACCATTGATCGGCAGTAATGTATCCGATGTACTGGCCGTTAAAGCTCGTAACTATGGCTTCCATGCCTTGTGACTCCGCTGCTGAGTCGATGGGCGGCATCAGCTCACCGGAAAAGTCGCAAGGCGTGCCAAGCAACGTCACATTGCCAATTCTTAACGCGGTAAGTTCAGGAGTATAGGTACCAAACACTGCACGAAACAACCATGGTCTGATCCGCCAGTCTTGTAACACCTTGAATTGTGGTTCACCGAGTTCCAGCGGTGTCCTGGTCATCACCAGCAATGAATCCTGCACAGGCTGAAGAGCATGGCGTTCTGCGAGAAAGACGTTTGCGAGGCGTGTACCAACACTATAAACAGTTTCCATGCTGCGGGTCGTACTCTTGCAGCCATGACTGCCAACTGCTCCAGCCATGAACATGGCGAAAGCATAGCCGTTCTGTTCAACGACATCAGTGAATACACCCGGGTAATCGCGGGAGATTTGTAGGCTGCCCGAAGCGTCGCATGTAGCATGACCTGTAAAGGTCGCGACTAACAGCGTATCTGTCGTGCGTCTGATCTCAATGACGCGCAGCAGTGAATCAATCGTTCCTGCTTCACGCGCGACGCGGTTGTACAGCATATCAGGTACGGGTATCTTACCAACGAAAAGCTGTGCTGGACGTTGCGATTGATCTGCCTGTTGTATCGCTTCAGCAATGCTGACAACAAGACCATCAACAAGATGCTGGTCGTAAGGGCCGCTGTACAGGTATCCCGACAAACGTTTGCCCCAGTTTCCGATGCTACTGTGCGTGTGCGTGGCAGAGAGATAGACATTGTTCAGGCTAAATGCTGTGCCGCTCAGTGCGCCCTCCAGGCCAGCTGTAACCTCAGGTGGAACGAGTAACATATCCAGCGAGACGATAGCCGCCTTTCTCGTACCGTTCCCTATCACTACGCAGCGCACGTAAATGGAATCGTGAACACCTTCGTAATGCAGTCGCCGCAACCCACTGCCCGCCATTGACGTCGGTTGCCATGGTGTGATATTAACTTTTCCATAGCCTGCGCTAAATCCCGATGACGCCCTCGGCATCTTTACCGTATCCAGCGCCTGGAGATTGCGCCGCATAGTTGCATAATGTTCCTGATCACGAGGTTGCGTGTGGTCTATGGGGATAACCGACAGTGCGAGGAAAACGATAATCACGATGATCAATACCGTGATCAGCTTTGCAATAAATCGCAGCAGGGCGCCAAGCATAATGTGTGCAAGATGTGACTATTCTTGCAAAGAAACACGCAGCACCCTTGCGCCTTTTGCAGGCTTAAAACGCAGGTCCAGCAATGCCTTATTGGCATCCTCGAACGCGTACACCTCGTGTTCGGGTTTTATGTTTGCCTGTGCGGCGAGCATAAGGAACTCCTCGACATCTTTTCGCGTGATGTTGGCGACGGATTTTATTTCCTTTTCCATCCAAAGGTGATGAGGGTAGTCCAATTCCTGCAGCGCGGATGTGTCCTTCGATTCTTTTCGAATGGCATTGATCACAAGTCGGCCGCCGGGACGGAGATGTGCGAGCGCAGCAACAACGGGGGTCCAGGCAGGCGTTGTGTCGATGATGGCGTGTAATTGCTCAGGCGGAGTGTCTGTGGTATTTCCGGCCCACGCGGCACCGATACTGCGCGCGAAGTTTCGCTCGCTTTCGTTTCGCGCAAACACATAGATGGGTGTGGCAGGAAAGAGGAACTGAGCCATCTTGAGGACGAGGTGTCCAGATGCGCCGAAGCCTGTAAGACCAAGACGCTGCCCATCGCGTATGCCTGTCAGCATCAACGAGCGGTATCCAATGGCACCGGCACACAAAAGCGGCGCGGCTTCTTCATCTTTGAAAAGATCCGGAATGGGATAGGCAAATCGTTCCGGCACGACCATATATTCAGCGTACCCTCCGTGCCGGTCGCGGCCGGTTGCAAGAAAATTGGGACAAAGATTTTCATTGCCTCTGAGGCAATATTCGCATTCGCCACACGCTGAGAATATCCAGGCCACACCTACGCGGTCGCCTGGCTTGAAGCGTCCCTGTGGAGCATGCTCAACTACGCCAACAACCTGGTGGCCCGGTATTACGGGCAGGACTGGTGGAGGCGTTCGGCCTTCGATTTCATCAAGTTCTGTGTGACAGATTCCGCAGCACGACACCCGAATGAGTATTTCATCATCACCAGGTTCGGGAGTGGGGACATCTGTAAACGTCAGGGGTTCACTCGCCTCCGTAAGGGACATTGTAGAAGTAAGCAGGTAAGCCTTCATGACGTCGGCTCATTTACCTGCAAAGGTACCTATGATTGTTGGTGAATGCTACTCGATGACTAGCTTTCGGGTATGCACTGCGTCGCCCATCTGTATGCGGACATGGTATAGTCCTGGGGCGAGTCGTTCAGGGACGACAAAACATGAAGGCATCATTGGATCCCGCTTCAACTCAAAAGGCTCCTGACCAATCATGCTCGTTAGCATGACCTGGATGGGCTGATCCGTATTGACTCGCGAGAGGAACAGGCGATCTTGATTCGGGTTTAGGGGGTTAGGAAATATTTCAACGCCAGGAAGATCGTCAGCAAACACCGGTATGAGGCGCGAGTACTCAAATTTGCCGTCGTAGTCGACTTGCTTCAGCCGGTAGTAGTTCCAACCCAACGCCGGGTGATCATGAACAAATTTATATTCGTGAGGCTCGGTCGAGTTTCCGTGACCATCAACCCAACCAATGTTCGCAAAGTGCGTACCGTTGATGCTGTGCTCAACGCCGAATCCCTGGTTATCTATTTCACTGGCGGTACGCCATTCAAGGAATGATCGTCCGTCCGCATAATAGCCGTTGAAGTAGTACCAGGTTACCGGAAGCGGCGCGAAAGTGTAGCTGAATGACACCCGGTTGTCTGCAAATTCCTCTGTATAATCCAACACCAAAGAATACGTTCCTCCCTGAAGTTCCAGGGGAGTGCCATTCGATACGGTCCTGTAAGGATAGTGGAGCGAATAGTCGTCGACCACTACCACGGGTGAAGCGAGCTCTCCTCCCGATATGGTCAAGCGTGCTGCACCTGCCGACCCGATAGTGAAGGTGTACTCTCCGGCAACCAGGTCTATCTGCGTCTGGAACTGTACGGTAAAAGTATTGGTAACGATGTCACATCCGTCTATGGGAAAGATGCAGTCGGGTCCACAAAAACTTTGATCGAAGGCGTCTGCTACCATAGTTTGTACGAAGCTCCCCTGGTAGTTGCTATAG
>DATCLO010000192.1:0-15396 GCA_036563875.1 Cyclobacteriaceae bacterium | reverse complement strand
GTATAAGGAGGTTCAGGATTATTACGACAAAGGTATGCGCGTGCCCGATGATGTGACCTTGCTGTTGTGTGACGACAACTGGGGTCACGTCAGGATCCTTCCTTCTGTAAATGCGAAACCTCGCAAGGGTGGATACGGTATGTACTACCATTTTGATTTTGTCGGTGGACCTCGAAGCTACAAGTGGCTTAACACAGTTCAGATTGAACGAGTGTTTGAACAGATGCGGCTTACATACGAGTATGGTGTAAGGGAGATTTGGCTGACCAACGTGGGTGACCTCAAACCCATGGACCTACCGATCAGCTTTTTCCTCGACTATGCCTGGGACCCCAATCGCTACAGCGCTAATGCGGTTCAGCAATACTACAAGCAATGGGCAGATGAGGTGTTCGGATCACAATTCGCTACGCCAATCGGAAGTATTCTCAGCCTCTACACAAAATATAATGCGCGCAGAAAGCCTGAACTTCTGGCTCCAAATACTTATAGTCTGGTGGAATACAACGAGGCCGAACGTGTGGTGGCTGAGTACAACGACCTCCTTGCACAGGCAAAGAAAATACAGGAACAATTGCCATCCGAAGCGCAGGATGCCTACTATCAGTTGGTGATGTATCCCGTGGAGGCGTGCGCGAACATGAACGAAATGTATTTGTGCGCGGCGAAGAACCGACTGCACCGCATGCAGGATCGTGCCTCGACGAATTTTTACGCTGACAGGACGAAAGAACTGTTCTTTAAGGATGCTGAGCTGACCCGGTATCACCACGAAGAACTTGCTGGTGGTAAATGGAATCACATCATGAACCAGACGCACATGGGGCACGTGAGCTGGAATGACCCGGCCGTCAATAAGATGCCCGAAGTTTCCTATATCCAGACCAAGCGCGAGGCGGGACTTGGCTTTGTGCTGGAGAGTCCTGTAAGGACGCGTCGACCTTTCGGTCCCCCAAGCCGAACCTTTACTCCATTTGATCCGCTTAACGATCAAAAGTATTTTGTGGAAATCTTCAACACAGGTCTCGAACCGCTTCGCTACACGATCACGCCGAAAGAGGAATGGATAAAACTTTCTGCGACAGCAGGTACGGTTAAGTTTGACGAGAGAGTTTATGTAAGCATCGACTGGACCAGAATACCCGCGGATGTGACGGAAGGCACGATTACTCTTTCAGGCGCGGGACGCGAAATCAATATCAGTGTTCCGGTGCGCCAAAACGTACCGCTCGGTGTATCGGGATTTGTCGAGAATGCCGGTGTTGTCAGCATTGACGCAGTGAATTATCAGAGAGCAGTGGGATCGAAAATCAACACCTGGGAGGTGATCCCGAATCTTGGACGTACGGGTTCTGCAATAACCACGACTCCTGTTACATCAACACCGCAAACACCCGGTAAAGGACCTTACCTGGAATATGAAATCGTGTTGCTCGACTCCGGTGAGTATTTTCTCGAGGCGTGGTTTTCGCCCACATTGAATTTTCAAAAAGACGACGGATTGTTGTTTGCGTTTTCAATTGATGGCGCTGAGCCTGTTGTCGAGAACCTTCACAAAGATGCCACTGCTGCCGATTGGACCTATCCGAAATGGTGGAACGATGCAGTCACAGACAACATCATGAAGCGGGTTGTCACCAGCAAAGCACTCTCACCCGGAAAACATACCATAAGGTATTGGATGGTGGAGCCAGGTCTCGTGTTGCAAAAGATAATATTACACAAAGCCGGTACGGATGCGCAGTGTTATCTCGGACCTCCCCAAAGTCGTTTCAATGGACAATAGGCAGTAGTCGCAGTACTTTATCCCGGGCGACCATCATCTTTCTCTTGTGATGAACGGCAACCTCAGGGGATAGGGGTTCAATATTTTTCCCCGAGGCCATCACTATCTCTTTGATTTTCCATATAATTGTAAAAAAGACACTTATCCTACGCCAGTTATCAATGTGTGAGAGGGCCAGGGCGTGTTGAAAAGTCGGACAGGCGAGGGACAGTTCTTCCGAAACCAACTACTCTATAAATAATCATGATGCGTCACCACATTTTCGCCACAGCACTGGCGATGATTACGTCATTCTGCCTTGCGCAGAGCGACCCATCGCCCATCAAGGAAGACTTTAAACCGTCCGTATTGAATCAACCGGGTCAGGAATACCCGCAGGTTAACTCGCAAGGCTACGCCCGCTTTCGGATTCATGCCCCAGCGGCAGATAGCGTGAAAGTAAGCCTTGGACTTGGCGGAAGAGGTGGTACCAAACTCACGAAAGGCGAGGACGGATACTGGACAGGAACAACTGAAGGTCCGCTCGATGAAGGATTTCACTACTATCACGTCTTCATCGACGGTGGTAAATTCAATGATCCGGGTACACTCAACTTCTACGGTTCGGTACGATGGGAAAGTGGTATCGAAATTCCTGCTCACGACCAGGACTTTTATGCGTTGAAGGACGTACCGCATGGGCAGGTTGTGCAGGTACTTTTCCCTTCAAAGAGTACGGGCACATCGCGTCGTGCTTTTGTGTATCTGCCTCCCGATTACCACAAAGATCTGAACAAGCGCTATCCGGTATTGTACCTTCAGCATGGCTGGGGCGAAGATGAAACGGCGTGGACCAACCAGGGACGAGCCAACCTGATCATGGACAACCTGATCGCCGAAGGGAAGATTAAGCCTTTCATCATTGTCATGACATATGGGATGACGAACGAAATCAAGTTTGGGCAACTGCGCCAGTTTGATATTACGCCGTTCCAAACTGTACTCGTCGATGAATTGATTCCTTACATTGACGCCAATTTCCGTACGCTTACCGATCAGCCTAACCGCGCCATGGCCGGACTGTCAATGGGTGGAATGGAAACGCGTCTTATTACTTTGAACAAGCCGGATGTCTTCTCACATTATGCGCTGTTGAGTGGCGGTATTTATTCACCGGAAGACATTAAGGACAAGTCGAAAGTAAAGTTGATCTTCCTCAGTTGCGGCAGCAAGGAAAGGCCGGAGCGCATAAAGACAGCGACCGAAGAACTTAAGAAGGCTGGATTCAATGTGGTGTCATACATTTCTGAAGGTACAGCCCACGAGTTTCAGACCTGGAGAAGAAGCCTCTATCAACTCGCGCCGCTGCTGTTTCGCGATTGAAGCCACTTCAGGATACAAGCTTATCAGTCGACAGAGTAGGATTAGAACCAAAATCCTGCGAGGATGAAAAGCGCGTACTCCTTGTAACTACTTGCTAATTTGTGCCATGAACAAACTGAAGGTAATTCTCGCATCAGCCACCGTGATGTTGGTTGTAGTGTCAGCGCTTCACCTGAAAGCGCAGCCCCAAGTCAGGCCGTCGAAAGGTGCGCCAGTGTTTTCCAACGTGATATACCAGGGAAATGACCAGGTATACAAAGACAATCCTCTGGAGGAAGGCGAATTTTATAACCCCATCCTTCAGGGATGTTATCCGGATCCCGCTATCACACGTAAAGGGGACGACTACTATTTGGTCTGTTCCTCATTCGCGATGTTTCCCGGCATTCCAATCTTTCATTCAAAAGACCTCGTTAACTGGACACAGATTGGTCATGTACTTGACCGCACTACGCAACTCGATGTGCACGATACGGGAATAAGCGCCGGTGTATATGCTCCGGGCATCACGTACAATCCGCACAACGACACGTTTTACGTGATCAATACCGCATTTGCGGGAGGGTTGGGAAATTTCGTCGTGAAAACAAAAGACCCTATGCAAGGCTGGAGCGACCCGATAAAGCTGGCATTTAACGGAATTGATCCTTCACTATTTTTTGATGATGACGGTAAAGGCTATGTGGTGCACAATGATGCGCCCGACCCAGGCAAGGAACTCTACCGCGGTCACCGGGTCATAAAGATTTGGGAATACGATGTCAATACCGATAAGGTTATACCCGGCACTGACAAGATCATAGTTGACGGAGGCGTTGACATATCTGAACAACCCATTTGGATTGAAGCGCCCCATTTGTACAAGAAGAACGGTCGGTACTATTTGATGTGTGCCGAGGGAGGAACCGGTGGCTGGCATAGTGAAGTGATTTTCGTAAGCGATAATGTGAAAGGCCCTTACGTGCCGGCACCGGGTAACCCAATTCTTACCCAGAGATACTTTGCAAAGGACAGGTCAAACAAAGTAGATTGGGCAGGTCACGCCGATCTGGTCCTTGGACCGGATAACAAATACTATGGTGTGTTCCTTGCCATTCGACCAAATGAGAAGGATCGTGTCAACATTGGCCGCGAAACGTTCATTCTTCCAGTCGACTGGTCGGGTGAATTTCCTGTCTTTGTGAATGGGCTGGTGCCGATGAAACCGAAACTGAAGATGCCTGCCGGTGTAGAGAACAAGACCGGCAAGGATGGCTTCTTTCCGAATGGAAACTTTACGTACACGGAGAATTTCACGTCAGAGAAGTTGGACTACAGGTGGATTGGGCTACGCGGCCCGCGTGAAGCGTTCATTGCCAGAACAAAGAAGGGACTTGCCATAAATCCTATTGATGCGAATATTAAGGAGCTCAAACCAACGTCCACGTTATTTTATCGCCAGCAGCATAATAGCTTCTCGTTCACCACTACATTGGAATACAAGCCGAACTCATCGAAAGACCTGGCGGGCATTGTCTGCCTTCAAAGTGAAGCCTTCAACTATGTTTTTGGTATCACAAAGAAGGACAATGACTACGTTCTTGTGCTGCAGCGAAATGAACTTAAGGAAAGGGGAAGCAGAGAGATAGTCAGCAAGATACTCGGGAGTGCCACGATTGATATCAAAAAACCTGTTCGTCTAAAGGTGGAAGCAAATGGAGATGCCTATACTTTCAGTTACTCAACCGATGAAGGCGAGTTCACGACCGTGGGGGGTACGGTCTCTGGTGATATTCTTTCGACAAATGTTGCAGGAGGTTTTACGGGGTGCCTTCTGGGGTTATATGCCACCTCGGCAAACGATGCCATTCCAAATTGATATGACGCTGTACGCATTGGTTTCAATTCTAAATAAGATACCCAAGCGCATTTCTATTATACTCATCGTCTTGATGCCTGCGTTTTTTAACATGGGGTGTCATTCAGGTGGCTCCTCCCATGTGCCTGCATCATGGCCACATTACGGCGGCTCTCCGGAACAGTCCAGATATTTTCAGGCTTCCGAAATTACCAAAGACAACGTCCATCGGCTGAAAGTCTCGTGGATCTATCCGTCGGAAGGCAATGATTTTTATTTTTTCAATCCCATTATCGTCGACTCGATAATGTACGTCTTGGGAAAGAATTCATCGCTGATTGCTGTGAATATAGCAACTGGCAAGGAGATATGGATTCATACCAAGTTGAGAGGAATAACAAGAAGGGGCCTGAACTACTGGGAAAGTAAGGACAAGAAAGATAAACGTCTCCTGTTCACCTTGAATCACACCTTGCAAGCCATCGATGCTGTAACCGGAAAGTCGATCATGAGCTTTGGCAAGGACGGCTATGTGGACTTGAGAGAAGGCCTGGATCGCGATCCAACCTCGATCACCCGAATACAATCCATGATGCCGGGCGTTATCTATGATACGTTGTTAATTATCGGTTCAGCCCCGGGAGAGGGTTATTTTTCCGCACCGGGCCACGTGAGGGCCTACAACGTGGTGACCGGTAAACTTGAGTGGACATTTCATACCATTCCGCATCCGGGAGAATACGGCTATGACACCTGGCCCAAGGACGCTTATAAGTATGTTGGTGGAGCCAATGTATGGAGCGAGATAACAGTCGACACAGCCCGGGGGATAGCATATCTGCCGGTCGGCTCTCCCACATACGACTATTACGGTGCCGATCGAATAGGTGCCAATCTTTTTGGAAATTGCCTCGTGGCGCTGAATGCCCGTACCGGCGAACGGTTGTGGCATTATCAGACAGTGCATCACGACCTCTGGGATTATGATCTCGCGTCCGCTCCTCAGCTGTTGACAGTAAAGCGTGATGGAAAAAGCGTCGACGCCGTTGCCATCGCTACCAAGCATGGCTTCGTGTTCGTGTTCGACAGGGTAACGGGTGAGCCGTTGTTTCCGGTGGAGGAAAGGCCCTTCCCAAAAAGTGAAATGCCCGGCGAGCAATCGTGGCCCACCCAACCTATATCAACGCTCCCGGATTTCACACGTCATGAAGTGACGAAGGAGACATTGAATCCCTACTTTTCAGATAGCGTCAAGCAGCATTGGTATAAGAGACTGGAAACCGCGAAATCAGGTTTGTATGTTCCGCCATCCGATAAGTATGAGACCATCATGATGCCTGGGGCGTTGGGTGGTGCTAACTATGGCAATACCGCCGCGGATCCGAAGAACGGCATAATGTATATTCTCACCCAGGAATATGCGTCCATCTATAAGCTGGAAAAAGTAGGGCCGCCAAAAATCGATCTGTCTGAGAGTCAAGTAAAGAGAGTGAAGTCGCTGTACTCTTCCTCCTGTCAGACCTGTCATGGTGAGAACATGCAGGGTGGATCAGCGCCATCGCTCGTGGGTGTAGGTCAACGGCTTTTCTGGAGTGATTTTCGGAATACCGTGGTCAACGGGAAGGGACCGATGCCCGGATTTGTGCATGTCGATGAGGGAACATTGAGAGCACTGTACCTCTATCTTGGGGGTAACCCACGCAGTTTTGCGTTCCGGGGATGGCCCGAAACGAGTACGAAGGTAACAGGACCAGTTGTAGACTCAGGCGGTGTTGAGATCAGGCCGGATGCGCAGAAAGCACAGGCCATGATGGACTATCCTCCGGACGTGGACCACCCGGCAGACCGTTACACCACCGACTATGGACTTGATTGGATGGGCTTGTTATCTCCGCCTTGGTCAAAGATACTCGCGTACGACCTGAACAACGGTACAATCAAGTGGCAACAGCCGGTTGGGGAAGATTCGGCCTTCGTTCAGGGAGATAAGACCAAAGGCGCTCCAAGCGGCACATTAAGGAAGGGCATGATTGTTACATCCACAGGTGTTGTTTTCGCCACCGCCAAGGGCGGTAAGCTTTACGCGTTCGACGCAGACAACGGTGAGATTTTGTGGGAGACTACACTGAGTCATGAGTCCAATGCGCAGCCCAGCATGTATACCTTTAAGGGAAAAGATTACCTTGTAATTAATGCTACTGGTAATTTTGGACCAGACAGCTACAATCATTCGAAGAAGGAGGGAGCTTTGCCAAAGGGATATGTGGTATTCTCACTGTCGAATGACGAATGATCATCCTAATCCACTGATACCATGAAAACAATGTTTGCAGTAATTCTCAGCCTCATTGCGACATGGGGCGTCGCTCAGTCTCCTGACCGCGTTGTGCGCAATGATCCTGCCCGGTATAGAGAGCTGTCAGCGGTACATGCTGGCGCTGGAAAAATGGGATTTACGCAGTTGATAGGTCGTGACGAATTATCAGCGAATTTTCTCTACCTGCATGCGGGCACTATTGCACCGAAATCGGGTATCGGCCACCATTTTCATCACAGCATCGAGGAGATGTATGTGATTTTGAACGGTGAGGCTGAATTTACAATAAACGGCCGCACTTCTAAAATTAAGGCACCCGCCGTCGTCCCATGTAAGATGGGCGACTCGCACGCGATCTACAATCCATCCGGCGAAAGTATCCGCTGGCTGAATTTTGCTGTCAGTAGTGTCAAAGGTAAAGGAGACGCTTTCGATCTGGGCGATGCACGCGTTGGTGCTAAGTTGGATGCAACGCCTGTGTTTGTGTCGGGCAGGTTGGAACGTGAAAAGCTCAAGTCGAATACTTCCGCTTATCCCGGGGAGGGTGTCCTGTACAGACGATTATTTGGACCTGATGTATTCAGTACCGATTGGAGCTATGTTGATCACCTTGTCATTTCCGCCAACAGCAGCACGAATGCGCACAGTTTGAAAGACGTTGAGGAAGTGTATTACGTGGTAAAGGGAAGCGGTTCCCTTACCATAAACGGCTCAAAGACGGCAGTCAAAGCAGACGATGCCTTTTATGGCCAGGTCGGCGAAACGCTCATCTTGTCCAACGAAGGGAATGAGGATCTTGAGGTGTTGGTAATCGGTGTTGCAACGAAGAGCCGAACTCCGAAAGCTATGGTCTTACAGATGGATTTCGTTGTCGCGAAAGAGAATGCTGAGGCCTTTGAAAAAATGTATCACTCAATCTACGTTCCTGCGATGGTTGTACAGGAGGGTTATCTTGGTTCAAAATGCTTACGCTTGTTCCCGGACGATCTCACCAGGGAGATAGAAGGAGAAGCAACTACCTACAATTACCAGATTCAAATTTCATTTGACACTGAAGAAAACCGCAGAAAGTGGGTGGCAAGCCCTCAGCATCAGATAGCATGGCCTGCTGCCTCTTCGCTTGCGAAGGAATACAAATGGAGGGGCTACTATGTTACGGGGGAGGACGATCAGCCGTGAAGCAGGCCGTGAAACGGCCGCGGGCCTGCTTCACGGTCTTGGGTGGTAAATAATTGGTAAGCTAACATCAAGATCTTATGAGCCTCTTATCCATAAAACAACCTGCCGTGATAGGAGTCGCCATTCTGATGACAATGGCGCATTGCACTCGCAAGCCGGAATGGCAAGCGAAAAATGAAGAGCTGATCACCAAATATGACCTAACCAAGAGGGAGCTTTCGGGAATCCCAGAACCTTCTATCGAGTCGGAACTCGGACCTGGAGCGGTAACAAATTTGGAAAGTCTGCCCCAAGTTCAACTGCATCCGGATGTCCGTGCGAGGATCTCCTGGGGAACCGGCGTCATGTTATCCATACTTGATCTTGCTCCTAACGCGGAAATTCCGGAAGAGGTACTTCCCGCCGACCGATTTGTCTTTGTCCTCGAAGGGTCTATTCGTCACTTTGTCAATGGATCGCCTGTCACGATGATTTCACGTGAACGGGAGGAACCAGATGGCGTACATGGTGCAACGCCTAGGACCGACTTTGTATACCTGGAAGAAGGCACCAAGAGCGCGGTGGTCGCGGGAGATTCCGGTGCGAAATTGCTTGAGCTCTACAGTCCTCAGCGCCTTGATTACCTCCAAAAGGCAGGTGTTCAAGAACTTCCGAACAGTGTACCACGTCTGAAGAATACCGCTGATGCGAATGTCGTACCTGGTAAGGTGTACGACTTGTACGATATGCAGCGCACAGAGCTTTCGTCGGGAGCGTACGGGATAATCCTCAGCGCAAAGCAGATGCAATTGGGCTTTGTGTCCATAGAACCAGGGGCGATTGTCCCGCCGCACATTCACCCGGAAGAACAACTGGAGGTAGTTCTGCGAGGGGATGGCCGCGCGATTATTCTTGACGAAAAACAAGATGTGAAACCAAATGATCTTGTGCGCATTCCCGGTAATATGGTTCACGGAGCTGAAGCCGGTGGCGCAGGCTACGATGCGTTAAGCATCTTCTGGCCTCCTCGTCCCGACTACCAGGAGATGGCCAAGGCCGCAGCGCAGGCATTTCGCGCTATCATTCCTGAAGACGCCCAGGTGGAGCTGGTGGCAGATGGAAAGAAAACGAAGCCTGAACTGCATTTCACGGAAGGTCCAAAGTGGGTGAACGGCAAGCTCTATTTTTCGAACATGTATTTCGATAAAGACTTCAATGCGGATCCAAAGAGAAGTTCAACGGTAGAGCTTGATCCTACTACAGGCCGGTACAGGAATATTATTGAAGGGCAAATGCAGGCTAATGGCATGTACCCTTACAAGAACGGAAACCTCCTGGTGTGCGACATGATGGGGCACAGGATAGTGGAGATGACCACCACCGGCAAAGTAGTGAGGGTAGTTGTTAATAGTTACGACGGAAAACCTATTGACGGCCCTAACGATATCGTCGTCGATGCTAAAGGCGGATTTTATTTTACCGACCCGCAGTTCACCATGGAACCGGAGAAATTCCAGCCCGGTAGGGGTGTTTACTACGTTTCAAATGACGGGAAGGTGACCCGCCTCCTGGAGCCTAATGCTTTTGCTATGCCGAACGGAATTGTCCTTTCACCGGATGGCAAAACGCTTTATATCAATAACTGCTATGACGACGAGTCGTGGTATCCGGTGAATAGTGATAAGGACAACCATATCTGGGCCTACGATGTGAATCCCGACGGCACCATAAGCAACGGCCGAAAGTTTGCCACATTACTCCTTACGGAAAATGTGCTGGAACGAAAAGGCAGATCATCCGGCGCTGATGGCATGACCATTGACAAAGCCGGTAACTTGTATGTCGCCACCTTCTACGGCGTGCAGATCTTCAATCCAAAGGGAGAATTCGTAGGAATCATCAATTTGCCGTCATTTCCCGTAAACCTTTGTTTTGGAGATGATGACATGAAAACACTATACATTGTGAGCTTGAGCAAGGTATACAGGATACGCACGAATATGGAAGGATTCGTCCAATACTTGTAGTCCTCCAGGCTCTTCAATAGTAAATGCTCTGATAGCCGTATAGGGGAAGGATAGAGATCAATACCCGCTGTATGGCAACTTCCCTTCGGCTGCTTCGTGGCGCAGCCAAAGGGAAGTCCACCATGGGTAACGGTACCACTACCTACTACTCATCGAATCCCGGATTTTGGGGCATCGGTTTGGTGAGGTTCGCATCAATGACTGCCTGTGGTATGGGGAACAGAACATCGCGTTCGCTGATGAACTGTCCGCCAAAGGTATTGTACTTACGGGTCCGTTCCAGCCATTTTCCTGTTCTCAATAAAGTATATCTGCGATACTCTTCATTGAACAATTCCCGTGAACGTTCATCAAGGATAAAGTCGATGTCGATATCACTAGCATCAACAGGACTGGCATTCGACCTGCTCCTGATAATGTTGATCGTTTCGGCAGCGCCAGGTGAGTCGCCAAGCTTGAACTGTGCTTCTGCTTTCAGGAGGTAAGTATCGGCAAGTCGGGTTGCGATATAATCGTCATAGTTGAAATCCGAAGCGACGTTATCGGGAATACTTCCTTCATGTTTGCGTGAAAACGGCCAGTCGTTTACCTCCCATCTGTCGGGCGTGAGCGGCTCGTTCCAGTTCAGTTTAATAGTATCGCCATACGAATAGCCAGCGGGTAGTCTGTCAGCCGGAAAGGGAGCGTTTTCTTCGGCATTCTTCAAAATGAACCATTTCCTGATGGCGAAGTTCGTGGCCCTGTCATCCTGGGGCTCATAGGACTCAATCCACCACTTTGTGGGCGCCGTGTAGGCCTTTCCTCTTCCGCCTCTTTCAAAGGTGATCTGCAACGGCTGCACACCATTGATCACAATATCCATGTATCTTTGAAGATGCATAGCACGGGGACGAGGGCTCACACCGCCGCCTACCTGCTGATAACCGAATTGCCATACCCACAATGCTTCGGTGTTGCCCTCCTCCCTGTTCTTGTTTCCTTGATAGAACATGTCCATAAAAGGAACTCCAGGCTCGTCCTTCTTTATACCATATCGTTCTGTGATGAGTTTATACTCCGGCGTGTTGATGACCTGATTCGCCCAGTGCAAAGCGCTGGCGGGATCGTCCACGACGAGGTACATCTCGGCAAGAAAAGTCTGAACGGCACCCCTGCTCATCCGTCCGGGAATTGGCTCGACAGGAAGATACTGTTGCGCGAATTCAAAGTCGGCTATTATCTGCGCCCTGACTTCGGCTACCGGAGTTCTTTCCCAATCTGTTTTAATGGTACTGCCTGTTGATTCAACCAGTGAAAGCGGGACATCTCCCCACAGGTAAGTGAGATGCCGGTATGCCCAGCCGCGGATCGCACGCGCCTCAGCGATAATGTAGTTCATATTCTCTGCTTCGCTTCCTGGTCCTCTACTCCAGTCCACACCTTCTCTCGCTGCGCGGTCGATGATGGTGTTGGCAGCGTTGACGATGCTGTACAGCCAGGCAAATGTTTCGTTCAGCGTTTCATCCTGAGAGTTGTTCAAGGCTCCCCATTTCGAGGCTACGTTTCCGAAGCCCCAAATGTAATTTGGAGACATATTATCCGTGCCCGTCACAAACACCTGAAAGGGCATATCAGCACTCCTGATTTCCTCTCTGATCTTGGAGTACACACCACTGATGCCGGTATCGAATCCTGAATAGTCGCTATACAACAAGTCAGAGGTAATGATATGCGGAGGGTTTTCCTCAAGGTTGAATGAGCACCCCGCCAATAGGAAGAATGCCAACGTAACTGCAGTTATATTTTTAAATTTCATAGTCGTATTTTTGAAATTATATGACAATGGTTTTGGTATCAGGGATACGAATTTTAAAGCCCGATCTGCAATCCCAGAACGTATTCACGCTGTAGCGGGATCGACCGCTGATCGTCCAACTCAGGATCCAGACCCCTCCACGATGTCCACGTGACGAGGTTTCTGCCTGTGGCATATATCCGGAATTTCTTTCCGCTGAATTTTTGGATCAGGTCATGAGGAAGATCATAAGACAACGTGACATCCTTCAATCGCACAAAACCTGCATCTTCATAGATAGGCGCAGTTACACCTGACATGAGGTGGGCATTCAAATGGTTCTTATACCATTCATTGCTAGGATTGTCAGGTGTCCACCAGTTTTTAACGATGGTATTGCGACGAACACCTGCCGTGACGATTTCATCGTCCATCAAGACATTCTCTTTAGTGATCCCATGAACCCCATGCACGAAAACCGTAAGGCTGAAATTCCTGTAGGTAAACATGTTGGTCAATCCCCACAGCATTTTGGGATCCTGCTGGCCGATGATCTGCCTGTCGTCGGGAGTGATCTTACCATCAGAGTTTATGTCCTTAATTTTTATGAATCCCGGCTCAGTGCCCCATTCCGCAGCGGCAGCGGCCTCGCTTAGCTGCCACACCCCGTCGAATACGTAGTCGTAGTTGACTCGGATAGGATTGCCAATGAACCACGCGTTGGCAACATCGTCGAGACCGTCTCCATACAGATCGACGATCTTGTTCTTGACATAGGATATGTTGCCCGTAGTGGTCCAGGAGAAATTGTTAGTAGCGACATTTCGGGAAAGAACGGAAAATTCAACACCACTGTTCGCGACTTTCCCAATGTTCTGCAGAATGGAAGTGATTCCGTGAACCATCGATATCGATCTGTACAGGAGCAGGTCCTTCGTGTCAGTACGAAAGACATTAATGTCGCCCGTGATCCTGTTGTCCAGGATGCCAAAATCTAAGCCAATATTCAACGATTTGGAGGTTTCCCATCCGAGGTCAGGTTGTCCCAGTGTGCTGGGAAAGTATCCGGGCATCGTGGTGTTGCCCGCGAGGTTGTTCTCTTCCGCTAATCTGCCCATGGATTGATAGGAACCCACGGCCTGGTTGCCGTTTAGTCCATAGGAACCTCTGAGTTTAAACTCGCTAAACAGATTTTTCCAGGGGAAGAAACCCTCATTGACAACATTCCATCCGACCGCTACCGAAGGGAACGTACCCCATTTGGTAGCCGCGCCAAATCCTGAATAACCATCCCGTCTTCCTGTCAACGTAAGCAGAAAGCGGCTGTCAAAGGAGTAGTTCAGGCGGAACATCCACGAGGCCAGGGTGGACTCGGTATAATCAAATGATGTCTGTGTGAATCCCGCCTGTCCGCCAGCGTACCACGTCAGAAGATCGTTGGGAAACCCCGCCATCTCGACGGTCTGCGACGTAAACTTGTCCTTTTGGACACTGAAAAGCGCTGTGGCAAACAGGGAATGTGATCCAAATTCTTTCTTGTAGGATAATATGTTTTCAACGACGCTACTATTGTCTGCGATGTTGTTGAGGATCGCCCTTCCCTGGGCAACCATGCCGTTATAGGTGTCACGTCCCATGTACGTGTTGTCGAGGCTCGACTTGTCGGTCAATCCGTAGTTAAATCTGAATTCCAATCCGGGAACCACTTTCTCAAAGTCGATGGCGGCAAAGAGATTCGCCACTATCCTCCTGGATCCATCATCATTCTTGTACTGGGTCTCCTGCAGGGAATTTCCCCGTGCCGGATCGTCGGCACTGGGGATGATCGTTAGTGTACCATCCGCATTGTAGGGAGTGGATAGCGGGTTCGCAAGGAATACGTTCCACATGTCTGGGGACACGCCGCTCTTGTCTGTGTATGTCAATTGGGTGCGGGTACCTACGGTCAGCCAATCAGTGACCTTGGAATCGAGATTGAATCTCCCTGTCGCTCTGAAGAAGTTATCGTTGAGTACAATTCCGCGAACATCCATTAAACCGCCCGAAATAAAATATGAGGTTCTTCCAAATCCTCCTGACAAAGAAAGATTGTGTTGCTGGGCAAGTCCCTGACGCGTCGCCAGTTCAGGCCAGTTCACCCATTCGCCTGACTCGTACACGGCTCTTTCGGATGCCGTTACTCCGGAAACTAACCTTTGATTCTTGAACTCATAAAATCCGGGGCCATCCAGGTATGTCGGCATGTTGGTGAACTCCTGCACGGAGAAGTATCCATCATACGATATAGTCGGCGGACCTTCTATCCCTTGCTTGGTCGTGATCAGGATAACCCCATTAGCCCCTCTGGATCCGTAAATAGCCGCGGCGGATCCATCTTTTAGCACTTCAATGGATTCAATATCCGCCGGGTTCAGGTCTGTTAAGTTGCCTCCATAGGGGATTCCGTCAACAACTACCAGCGGTGCATTATTTGCTGCTATGGAATTACGGCCTCTAATCATGATCTCCATGTTGGGCTCGGCGCCGGCACCCGTATTCATGACCATAACCCCAGGGATCGACCCCTGCAACGCCTGGGCCACTGTTGTGTTAGGCACCATCTCAAGGCGCTCTTTGGGTAGTGATGCAATGGATCCCGTGATATCACTCTTTTTTTGTTCACCGTATCCCACGACAATCACTTCACTGAGGCTTTGGACATCTTCAACCAGCGCAATATTGAGCTGACTCCTCCCATTGAGAGGTACTTCCTGGGTTATATAGCCAATGAATGAAAATATCAGTACGGAATTTTCGTCTCTCACCGCCAATGAATACTCGCCATTAGCGTTTGTTGTTGTGCCATTGACGGTATTCTTCTCCAGGACATTCACGCCAGGTAAAGGCTCGCCCTCATTGGTTGTCACCACACCGGAAACCTGGAAGTCAACTGCTTCTATTGCGGGAATATTCTTTTCAGGTACACTTTCGATGCGCCGCCATGCCTGCCCCGAGGGAATGAGAATGATCTCATTTTCGATAACGTGGAATCGGATTGTATTCTTAAACAGTTTCCTCAAAACGCTTCGCAAATCCTCGTTCGTTGCAAGAAGCGTTACTCTTTTTTCGGCATCGATCTCGCTACCCTGATAGGTG
>DATCLO010000191.1:0-7068 GCA_036563875.1 Cyclobacteriaceae bacterium | reverse complement strand
GCGCGATTGCATGGATGTTCTCAAAAAGTTAAATGAAAGCTTTCCCGAACTCGCAGGTTTTGTGTTCTGGAGCGACGCAGGATACTACAACGTTGTTGACAATCTGAATGGAAAAGAGCTGATGGAGCACCCGCAAATTGTGACGGTAACTAAGTAGCGGATGATTATTATCGTCGCGAGACCTCAAAACCGATATCCAAGATACACCTGAACCACGTTGTTTTTCAGGTCAACATCCGGGATCATCGACGTCGGTGATCCTGAAGATGTGTCCGGTGTCTTCATCAACTTTCCAAAGCTGATGTTCATGCGCGCGCCGACGAGTAATCCTTTGAAGGGAAAAATTTCAATTCCGCCTGCGGCGCCGTAGTCGAACCGGTTGTAGTAGTCTATGATATCGCCCACTGCATTTTGTCCAGAGCCGTCGTCTCCCTTCTCTTTTGCCGTAAGAAGATAAGCCATCTGAAATCCAATCAGGATAGAAGCTACCTTGCCAATATTGATGGTAGACAACTGCGGAAAAAGGATATAATCCAGCGTTACAGAACCTGTATTCGTGTTGCTTTCAAAATCAAACCCCTGACGCGAAAACATCAACTCGCTTCGAAAGCCGAACACGCCGGATGAAGGAGGCGCCAGGAAAACACCGGCCATAAATCCCGTATGGCTACTGCTGTTAATGGATTCAGCATTCGTGACGTTGGCAAAGTTGAGGCCACCCTTAATGCCAAAGCCCAACTTTTGTGAACATGCGATTTGCACCGTTGCGCCGAGTGCAATCACAAATAGTAGGAGACGTTTCATATGCAATGCTGTTGAAAATTTCTAATCCGGAGTTTCTGATGGCTACTTAGGTGTCAGGGTCGCAGTAAGTCCGTCTACTTCTGTTGGCGATACTGTTTGGGCCGAATCGGCCAGCATGAACAGGAAGCTATCCACAAGGTCGAGAGGTATCGCATCTGTTGGCAGTGGTTCGCCGCCCGGACACTCTACTGTAGTACTAGCGCCTGTGTACAAGCCGGTATGGTTCAAATGAACAACAAAGCCCCGGAGGCCGTTCGCTGACTGAGCCACTACATCGCCGCTGCCACCTGTCACATTCAATCGTCCGGTGGGGCCGGCGTCACATCTTACAATGCAACTGGCCAATGGTGCGGACAAAGGACTGGCTTCAGGCACTGAATTCACCCAATTAGAAACAGTTACTGTTTCACCCTTTACCTGAACGTCCACCGTAGCCCAATCGTAATAATCTTGATCAATGGTACACCACGGACTGAAGCCGCTGTATTCAACTTTCAATGTATAGTTGTACTCATCAGGCAGGATCTCTATTTGTTTGAAGAGGATGACTTTGTTGTGAGTTGTCACCCTTTGGGTTCTTCCCTCGATCGTCCATCGCTTTAGGCCAGTGATCTCGACGCTTATCAAGACGGGATTATTGGCAGGCACGGTCGACGGTGCTTTGTATACATAGATGGGATTGTTCGGATTTCCCTCCTGCTGGGAAAGTGTACCCACATTATTATTTCCATTCTCGACACCATTTACAAACCACCTGGCCTTAAACTGCCGGCGTTGCGGGAGAGGCGGAAGAAAATCTTCATCGGGGGAAGGGTTGTTATTCGGATTCGCGGGTAGTGGTGGAAGGTCATCTCCTTCTCCTGACATCCCCTGACCATACAATGCCAACTCAATGGTCTCGTCCACACGTAACTTGGGTTTCTCCGGCCGCTTTGGGAAAATGCCCACATATTCTATTGCCGTCCAATCCGTAAAGTGTTTTACTTCAACGCTGATTGTCTTGTCAACTTCGTCCACAACCGCGCTGGGCAGCGTATACCAAATTTTGTCTGGTCCTTGATAGGCAACCCCCAATAGCTCAGGCAACGTTCCGGAAAGGTCTTCTTCGGTATAATGAAATACCAGCGTCACCGGATTGGTAAACGTTAAACCCTCGGGCAACAAGCGATAAGCAAAAAATCCACCCGGACAAAGGTTAGTAATGGGCTGGATACCGAATGTGGTGCTGCTGTTCACAGCGCCAGTCGGCACAATCAGGTCAAGCCTGCCGTCACCAGAAGACAAAGTGCCCCCGGAGGGACCGATGTCCTCTGTGACAGCATCTCCTGTCGGAGTTCCCGCTTCAGTGGCAACAGGGTCAAGAGTCTTTTCAATGGGATTGTTCTGCTCCTCTTCGCTACACGAAAAAAGACCAACAACAACTAATGAAATGCAGAGCGAGTATTTCATAATCTGAGAATGTCCGTGAGTGAATCAAAGTACCGGCGGGTTTGAGATGAAATCAATAGAACGATAGTTATCCCCCAGTTTCAGGTATGCGTTTATTCAGGCCGGCGCTCACTATTCGTCGACACCAAAAGCGTACATCGACACTGACCCATCGGCAGCACCGATCCCTCCGGCCTGTGCTGTGAAAACGTACTCACCTTTAGGCAGCGGCTTATCAATTACAAGTTCCCAATATCCTTCGCGAATTTTCTTGACGCTGAACGAATACTTCTCGCTTGACTTCATCTTGGTGCCAAAGTATCCACCACCCTTATGCAGATAGATCTTTCGTTTTCCTTTTGAGATGTCTGACTTGTAGAGGGTTACCATGGACGTAGGATCGAAGGCCGAAAACGCGGATGCCGATACTTCCGCGCCTGCTGAAAAGACGAACGACAGGTTTTTGCCGCTTTCAAGCCGAATGGTGGATGCTTCACCCTCCATCTCATAACCGTGCTCGACCCCGCCGATGCCGGCAGCCTTAACTTTTGTATCAACTGAAGAATAGTCCTTTTCCAGGCGCACCAGGGAGATAGAATCAGATTTCTTGAGGAAATAGACCTCGTTCGCAAATTCGGGCTCAGGATACTCCTGGCTGTGCACAGGAGTACACGCGAAAAGCATAAGTACAATTGAAGTAGTTTTCATCGCTGTTGGATATTTTCCTTCACAGCGAAAGTAGGGTCAGTGATAACGGCGTTCAATAGAACGAAAGTTCTACGCCCTGATGCCCCGGACTGGTCATGCAACCTATCCGCATCCAGGCTTCAAGGGACTTTACGAATGGACTTGTTGATGGCTTCGGTACGATTCTGAACGTGAAGCTTCTCGTAAATTTTGTGGATGTGTTGTCGTACCGTTCCTACGGATATCTTTAGTTGGTCGGCGATCTCCTTATACAACAGGCCTTTTGCCAGGAGTTGCAGCACCTCGTTCTCCCTGTTGGTGAGTGCGGCATCCGGCTCAACGTCGCCATGCTCTGTCTTGAAAAGATTCACGAGCTTACGCGCGATGTTGGCGCTCATGGGACTTCCTCCGTTGTACAGTTCCTTTAGACCTTCCACCAACTGCATGAGACCTGTGCTCTTAAGCATATAGCCAGTTGCTCCCGCCTTTAACGCATCGAACACCTTTTCATCGTTCTCGTACACCGTGAACATCATGAATTGCACCTTCGGGATCTTCTTCCGAACCCGACGGATACATTCAATTCCGCTCATGCCGGGAAGGCTGATGTCCATAATAACGATATCAGGATTCAGCGAGGGCAGTTCCCCGAGAGCCTGCTCCGCAGTTTCAAAAGTGTCCAGGATAATGAACTCAGGATTCAGCGCGATAAATTGCGTCAACCCTTCGCGAACTTCCGGAAGATCTTCAACTATGGCTAATGAAATGCTCATGACCGGGTCGAATGTAAGCGTCGTCTCTCTGGGTGCCAATATAACTTAAGTTAGACGCAGAGGTATTTTTATGATGACCGTGCTGCCGTTTCCGTTTCTAATCTCAAGTCGGCCACCCAATGCGGCAGTCCTTGCCTTCATGCTGGCGATACCATTGCGATAGCGTGCAATCTTCGTCTCATCAAAGCCAACACCATTATCACGTATACTAATGCAGAGATCTGTGCCAGTCTCGACACGAATCTCAACGGCTGTGGCCTGAGCATGCTTTACGATATTATGCAAAGCTTCCTTTACCGTGAGATACACATTCCTTCGAAACTCACCGCTCACGAAAAGATTCGACATGTCGTCGGTCGTGTGGACGTAGCTTTCGATACCATTTTGCGAAAGGTATTCCACGGCGTATGATCGCGTGTATGACAAGAGATCGCTCAGCGAATCGTTCTTTTCATTTAGCGCCCAAACGATTTCTCCCATCCTGTCAATCATTTCGTGGGCGTATTTGCGTATACCAGTCACCTCTTCTTCGATCGTCTGCTGCTTCTGCTTTTTTATTGCGATGGTTTCGCTTAGGAATTTTATGCGCGACAAGTTTGCCCCCAGATCATCATGCATATCTGTCGCAATTCGCGTCCTCTCCTTCTCAACTGCCTGTCGCCGTTCAAGGATTGCCTTTTGCCTTTCGAGTTTCCTGTGGTAGTATGATCGAATCGTAAATACAACGGCGGCGAGCAAGATGAGGCTCGTTCCAATGCGAAACCACCACGTTTCCCACCACCAGGGATGTACTATGATCACGCAGTCGATCTCCCTGCTCAACCAGATGCCGTCACTGCTTGTCGACCGAATAAAGACATGATGACGTCCTGTTGCGAGATCCGAAAAGGAAAGCGTACTCAGGTTTCCTGTAGTGATCCACTCCCCGTTGTTCACCCTGTAGGCATATTGTATTTTTCGTTGATCGCTGTAGTCGAGGGAGGCAAACTCAACGGTAATTTGTCGCGATCGGGGATCCAATTCAACGACGGTAGAACCGTCTTTCTCGATGGGGAAATAATCCCTGTTCGCAACCCGGAAACCCGTAAAGGTCAGGTTAGACAAAATGTTGTCTCTCACAATGCTATCGGGATGGAAGTAGTCTATCCCCGACACACCTCCGAAAAACATCCAGCCTTCATTATTGCGAAAGCTCGAGCGACGGTTGTACTCGCGATTCAGCAAACCATCTGTAACACTATAGTTCCGGAATGTTGCGGTGGCCACGTCATACGCGGAGATACCCTCGTTCGTGCTAAACCAGAAGTTGCCATGATCATCTTTTTCGACAGCATATACAATGTTGTCAGACAAGCCGTCTTCACGACCGTAATGCGTGAAGGTACCTGTAGGAATATGCAATGAACACAGTCCACCATTGTACACCGCCATCCAGAGGTATTCTCCATGATCATCGATTTCCAGGGAGTACACGTAGTCCGATGAAATACTGTTGGCATCATCATCGTCGTGCCGATACTGAGTAAAGGAATTGGATTCCGACTCGAACAGGATTAACCCCCTGCTACTGCCGATCCAGAGGTTGCCGCGATGATCTTCAACGGCGTCATAGAAAAAGGGACTACCATAAATCGTGTCGTTGCGGTGGAACAGGTGATCGGCCGGCGTCTTTACCATCATCGTCACCTTGCCGGTCTTGGAGCGATGGATGAGTTGCAATCCGGGACTTGCCTCTGAGGTAAATTGGATCTCTCCTTGTGCGTCCCTTCTCATGCGGTAAATATGCTCTCCGTTGAGCATTGAAAGCTCATTCGTATCGGTAGCGAGCAATACCCCTTCACTGTACCAGGTATAAGGGTCAGGAAACCGTGTTCGGTCGAGCAATTCGATTCTACCAGTGCGCATATTCAGGCGCCCGAGTTGATCCCAGATGTTCGCAAACCAGATATCGTCACCCATCTGGTTCAGTGTCATGATGTAGGTGCCCGGCTGTGGGCCATTTTCTGCGCCGTTCAGGGCAACATTTTTAAAACCAGCACTGCGCGGAACGAGTTTGTCAATGCCTGCGCCGACTGTACCAATCCACATGAAGTGGTTCCGGTCCTCCATGATGGCGTTGATTTCGTTGTGGCTAAGCGGAACTGGAGACGTTGCATCCGTAGAAAGGCGTTGGTACTTCATCGACAAGGGATCGATCAGAAAGACACCATTCGAACTTCCCGCCCAGATCGTACCACGGCTGTCCTCTACAACCAGGTCGAATCGCATAGAGGCATTCCCGAGTGGCGAGGCCAGTTTGAGTGTCCTTACTTCAAATGAATTGGGATCGAACCGAATCAATCCCATTTTATTGGTGGCGATCCAGTAATACCCCCTGCTATCATTTAGCACGTTAAAGATTTCATAACCGCTGAAGGCTGAGAAGTCGGGCCCTCCCGGAACGTATCGCTCACACTTTCGTGCTTCCCGGTTGTAAAAAAACACACCGGAACGACTCATGATCATAACGTTCCCCGCCTTGTCGGACGCAATATTTTCGACGCGACTGACCGACACTGCGCCTCCGTTGTCATACACAGGGATTTCCGTAAATACTTTTTGACGGGTGTCGAACAACAATACGGCGTATTCACAGGCGAGCAATAACTCATGGTCGTTGACAAAGGCGGCATCAGCAAATTCGAGTTGTTGCTTAGCATACCGATACCTGGTGTTGATGAAAGTCTTTGGATCGAACTCGTTTAAGGACGAGCTACCTCCCAACCAGAATTTTCCGGTCGTCGTGTCCTCGCGGATAAAAAAGACGGCATTGTCACCCAGCGTCTTATTGTCGAAGGGTTTGTATTGAAACACCTTGAAGCGGTAGCCATCGTAGCGGTTCAATCCGCCGTGTGTACCTATCCAGATAAATCCATCGCGGTCCTGATGAATGGCATAGATGTAGCCCTGGGAAAGCCCGTCCGCAACACCAATCTTTTCGATTCGCCATGCCGGTTGGGTTTGGGCGCCATAACTCAAAGTCAGAAGAGCGAGGAAGGTGACGGCGCGGAGGGACAAGGCGGAAGGGGGGTTAGGTGTTTATAGAAATTTACGAAATAGTTTTCAGGACCAGAGGGAGGAATGAGTAATCGGCGGGAATCAGTGGGCAGTGGGCAATAGGCAATGGACAGTAGTAGGCAGGCGGCAGTAGGCAGTGGGGGCCGATTTGATTAGTGATTTGCGATTAGCGATTGGCGATTTGAGATTTGTGCTTGCCTGAATAGGGTTGACTGTTTTTATCGTATAGTGTCTACTCGCTGTAGACCACTTGTGTAACCGCTCGTGAATTTAACATTTCTGTCTTTTAGTATCGCATGGTTGACCCGAAACGGAAGCA
>DATCLO010000190.1:0-42038 GCA_036563875.1 Cyclobacteriaceae bacterium | reverse complement strand
GCTCGGTGTAGGGCAGCAGTTCGTGATTCGGTACACCGATGATCACCTTAAGACCTGCGTGCTTCGCATACCCAAACGCCTGGTCCACTTCTTCCTTCGTCTTCATATAGATGACGCCAGCACCATACAACTCCAGTCCCGCGTTTTTAATCTTTGACACCGCGTCCTGAATTTGTCCGGGTGAGGCGTCGAGGGGAAGATGCATGCTCTTGAGGGCAATGCGTTTCAATCCCAGACGCTGCGCGAACTGGATGGTTTGCTCAAGACTGAACTTGCGGAACGTGTAGGACGCAAGTCCCAGGTTAAGCGACGGTTCCGAAACAGTTTCCGCGCTGGCGGGCCAGGCGCCACTGACCATCGCAGCCGCCGCCGAGCAGCCCAGGGTCCGTAGGAATTCTTTCCTTTTGATCATAGTAGTTGGGTACGTGGGGGCAATTTAGCAGGATATGGGAAAAAGTTGGAATGGTAATAGGGTAATCGGTAACCGATGTAGATGGGATCATTTAGTCCCTGCGGGTTGTTTGCGGAGCCTTCAGGGGAAAATAACTACGACTACTTGCCTGATTCGACTGCTTCAACAAGCTGCTCACACATCCTGTGCGTAACCAACGCGTCTCGCGTTTCCGCAGACGTGTCCTCGCCGTTCTTTACACACGCCAGGAAGTGTTCAACTATATCATAAAACCCGCGCTTTCGTAACGTTGGCTCCCAGTCATTGGCTTTTTCCGCTGTTTCGTGGTTGTCGTGTTGGTGGGAAATGTTGACGAGGTCTCTGACGATGTATTTATTTCCAGGCGTCATGAACTCAATGACTTCCTCTGTCATACCGCTGTCGCGGTTCATGATTCCAATAGCGGTGACGGGAGTGCCGGTGAGATGGAGAACGATGCTGTGCAATTTACCGTCCACCGTCCGGTATTTCACGGAGAAATCGGGACTGTCGTGTCTAGCAAGGTATCGAACCGTATCCACTACATGTATGAAATCGTCAAGGATGAAGTGTCGCGGTAACCCCGGAAGTGACACACGATTTTTTTGAACAATGACGATGTCGGGAACGCCGGTTTCCCTGAGACGGCGGACAAGCGGCGCATACCGGCGATTGAAGCCCGTCATCAGGATGCGATTTTTCCGAAAGCTTAAGTCGGCAAGCGCTTCCGTGTCTTTGTAGTGATAGGCGATAGGTTTGTCTACATATACATGGACGTTGTGATCCAGCAAATGGCGAACGACGTCCGGGTGAGATTCGGTGCTGGTGTGAACAAACGCCGCGTCTATTCCGAGCCGTACCAGCTCATCAAGAGAATTCGTAACACGCGCGATCCGATACTGTTCTGAGACCGCGGTGAGGGTCTCCTGGTTGCGCGTGCACAGGACCAACTCGATGCCGCGTTGGGCTGCAAGGACGGGAAGGTAGGCCTTCCGGCATATGTCGCCAATACCAACTACTCCGATTTTCATATGTGGTATATCCCCGAATTCAGGTAGATGCAGGGTGGCCAAGATAGCAAGAAACTGCTTTATCCTTCATACCTTTGTATTCATGATACCCTATCCTCCTATTTCTTATGAGAAGTTCCTGGATCTTTGTTGCCTGCGCAATACTGTTTGCGGGCTGTTCAACTCAGCAAGAATCGCCGAGACCGTACCTGGTCATCCCCGGCAACCCATTGTTCAACGAATTCAATAAGCCAATAGATTTTAGGTCGGTAACAGCCGACCACATTATCCAGGCCACAGACACCATTATCGGTTACGCCCGGGCGGAACTTCAGCGTTTGTACGACATCGATGACGACGATCGGACATTCGACAACACGATGTTGTATCTCGATGACATTGGTAATGATATCGCCCGCATCGCGTCGACAATTTATCTGTTGGGCAGCACGCACTCCGACTCTCTCATAAGGACCACGGCGCAACAAAAGTCGACGGAACTGGAAAAGTTTGGCAATGAGATTTCCCTGAGTGAAGACCTGTACAATGCCGTTAAGGCCTATTCACAGTCGTCCGAAGCCCGTACCCTCACGGGTTACAAGGAACGCTATTTGCGCGAAAGAGTAGAAGACTTTGAGCGCAACGGCTTTGCGCTCCCCAGAGAACAGCGCGACTCCCTGAAGTCGATCATGGATGCGATCAGTGAAATTGGAACAGAATTCAATCGCAACATCGCCGCATACCAGGATGAACTCATCGTTCGGGAAGCAGACATGGCGGGTCTTCCCGAAGATTATAAACAGGCGCGACGCCAGCCTGACGGAACCTACAGGATCGACCTGAGTTACCCATCGTACCTGCCCTTTATGAAGTACAGCAAGTCGGACCGCGCGCGCAAAGCTCTATACATTAAATACTACAACCGCGCTGCCGATACCAACCTCGATCTCCTGCGACGCCTGCTGCAAAAGCGTCAGCAGATGGCCCGGCTGCTGGGATACAAGACGTATGCAGAGTGGCGCCTTGAAGACCGCATGGCGCTGAAACCGGAAGCGGTCTGGGAGTTCGAAGAGAACCTGATAAAAAGTGTGAGACCCAAGGCTGAGGCCGATTACCAGGAACTGCTCGCTGTGCGCAGAGCCCACATGCCGAAGGGACCGGACAAGATCAATCACTGGGAAGCCGCTTACCTCGAAAACATTTTGCTTGAAGAGAAGTACCAGGTGGATGATAATCTTATCAAGGAATACTTTCCTCTTGACAACGTGCTGGCCGGACTGTTTCAAATCACGCAGTCGCTCTTCAATGTCCGGTATGTCGAAATTGAAAACCCCTCCGTGTGGCATCCCGACGTCAGGGCGTTCGAAGTATTTGATGGCGACAAGCTCATCGGGCGATTCTATCTCGACCTCTTTCCCCGTCCCAATAAATACACGCACGCCGCATGCTTTGGAATGATCACCGGAAAGAATACACCTTGGGGTTACCAGATTCCTAACGCGACCCTGGTCTGCAATTTCCCCGCGCCTACGGCCGACAGACCTTCACTCATGCCGCACAGCCAGGTGGAAACGTTCTTCCATGAGTTCGGTCATGTACTTCATCAAATGCTGACAACAGCTGAGCTGAGCTCACAGGCGGGAACGCAGGTCGCGCGGGATTTTGTAGAAGCGCCGTCGCAGATTTTTGAAAACTGGATCTGGAGCTATGAGTCGCTTAAACTCTTCGCGAAGCATTACAAGACGGGAGAGCCACTTCCGAAGGAGCTGTTCGACAAAATGCTCGCCGCTAAGAATGTGGGTTCAGGTCTCGCGACCGAAACGCAGATTTTTTACGGTATGCTGGACATGACATACCATGACCGCTTCGATCCGTTCGATGAAACTACGACCATCGACGATGTAGTTCGCGATCTCACGGAACAGGTAAGACACTACGCTTATGTCGAGGGTACTCACTTTCCTGCAGCGTTTGGTCACCTGTATGGCTACGGCGCCAGCTACTACGGTTACCTTTGGTCGCGCGTATACGCAGAAGACATGTTCTCCATCTTCGAACAAAACGGCATCCTTGATCAAACCACCGGCCTGCGATACCGTAACATCATCCTCGCCAAAGGAGGCTCCGAAGAACCCATCAACCTTGTCAAGGAATTCCTTGGTCGGGAACCGAACAACGAAGCGTTTATGAGATCCCTCGGATTGGAGGTAATGAGCGGCGAATAGCGAGGGTTTCGACAGGCTCAGGCACCGCGTGATAAGAGTATATAATCAAGAGGTGTCGAGTCCCTGTAAGACACCGTGGAGTTGGAAACGTTTGAGGGAGACTGCTGTGCCGGGCGATTGGCCGCCCAATCGGCTCAATAGTGGCTCCGGCACCAACTTCAACACATCAACACGTTAACACATCCGCACAATTTTTACCTTTGCAGGGCTGAGAAACCCCTTTTATGACAGAAGTGCGAAGCCTGAATTTTATTGAGGAGATCGTAGAACGCGACCTCAGGGAGGGCAAATACGAAAAGATCATCACACGTTTTCCGCCGGAGCCGAACGGCTATCTGCATATTGGCCACGCCAAGAGCATTTGCCTGAATTTTGGACTGGCGGCTACCTATGGCGGGGAAACAAACCTGCGCTTCGACGATACCAACCCGGTTACGGAGGAAACGGAATACGTCGAAAGCATTAAAGAGGATATCCAATGGCTGGGATTTAAATGGCACCGCGAACGCTACGCATCGGATTACTTTGAACAACTCTATGAGTTTGCCGTCAGGTTGATCCGGAAGGGACTCGCCTATGTTGACGACAGCACCAGCGAAGAGATCGCTGCCCAAAAGGGAACGCCCACGACGCCGGGAACGGAAAGCCCATATCGATCTCGGAGCGTAGAGGAAAACCTCGAACTTTTTGCAGCAATGCGCGCGGGTAAGTATCGCGACGGAGAAAAAGTACTCCGCGCCAAAATAGACATGGCGCACCCCAACATGCACATGCGTGATCCCATCATGTATCGCATCAAACATGCGCACCATCACAGGACGGGTGACAAGTGGTGCATTTACCCAATGTACGACTTTGCACACGGACAGTCCGACGCCATCGAACAAATTACACACAGCATTTGTACGCTGGAATTTGTCCCGCACAGGGAATTGTACGACTGGTTCATAGAGAAACTCGAAATCTACCCTTCAAAGCAGTATGAGTTCGCGCGACTCAACATGAACTATACTGTCATGAGCAAGCGCAAACTCCTCCGCCTTGTCAATGAAGGTCACGTTGAGGGTTGGGATGATCCACGTATGCCCACCATAAGCGGAATGCGCCGCCGCGGTTATACGCCGGAGAGCATACGCGACTTTTGCGACAGGGTAGGTGTAGCACGTCGTGACAACGTGATCGATGTAGGACTTCTCGAGTTCTGCGTTCGCGAACACCTGAATAAGGTTGCGGAACGAAGAATGGTCGTATTTGATCCGTTGAAGGTAGTCATCACAAATTATCCCGAAGGCAAGACGGAGATGCTCGAAAGTGAGAACAATCCCGAAGCAGAAAATGGGGCCACGCGTCCGGTTCCTTTCAGCAGGGAACTTTACATCGAGCGGGAGGATTTCATGGAGAATCCGCCAAAAAAATACTTCCGCCTTGCGCCCGGACAAATGGTCCGACTGAAAAGCGCGTATATCATTCGATGCGATGAAGTGATTAAAGATGCTTCAGGTAATGCGGTGGAGTTGCGTTGCAGTTATCTCCCAGAGAGCCGCAGCGGCGCCGACACTTCCGGCGTGCAGGTCAAGGGTACTATTCACTGGGTGAGCATTCCGCATGCCGTCGAGATTGAAGTTCGGTTATACGACCGGTTGTTCAAGGTCGAGAACCCTGACGAAGGTGAAGGCGACTTCACAGACTATATCAATCCCGATTCCCTTACGATCATCGAAAAAGCATACGGCGAGCCGGAATTGCTCACGGCACGAGCCGGCGAAAAGCGCTACCAATTTCTGCGCAAAGGATATTTTTGTCTGGATAGTTCGTCTACAGACAACAAGCTGGTGTTCAATCGCACCGTAACCCTGCGCGATACGTGGGGAGGAGGGAAGAAATAGTTACTTCCGTCGGATCAGTGTCTCGCGAGCGAGCAGAATGTCTTCCCTGAACTCGAGTATAATAGCGCCATCGCGACCGTCGTGACCGTAAAGCCTTACACTTTCTTCGGGACCAACAAGCTCAATTGACTTGAGCCAGTTTGAATCGATGGAATTGAGCCGGGGCGTTTCATAGAGGTCGGGATACAGCACTGTAACTTCGTCGCCTATCTTGAAAACAAGCAAGGGGTTGGGTTCACTGGAAAGGGTTTTGGAGTCTTCGCTGGCGTAAGCACTCTCCTGCGCGACACAGACCTGGATGCAGCACGCGAACGCCACAGCCAGAACGACACGAACGACTTTCATGGGGTTGTTTGGATTAAAGCTTTAGACAATGGGTTATTCTTCCAATATAGGAACCCTTGTCCACATTCCAAATACAACCTTTAAGGACGGGGCGGCCGTCGGAGACGGACATTCCCGTATCCCTGCCAAACCGCGCTGATAGTCAGTCCGTTAAAGGGAAGCAGGCAGCCAAACTTTCATTTTTCCAATTCCGCGGTTTGACCACGCGTAATAGGGGATGGCCACGAAGTGTCGGTCTTCCACCTGCCCGGTTATAACCTCCACACCGCCCAAAAGGTCGCGCCGTTCTTCCACCTTATAGGATGCATCGGGGGTAGCAACGACCTTATCGATGTTTGGATTGTCAGCTTCTTCGACGGCATAAACGAGCGGGCCGTATTCAAGGGCGACTTTCCCACGATCTTCCTCAACACGCTCATCCGCCACCACACGTCGCACGTTCATATCAAAATTCATCGTGATGGCATCGCCGGCACGCCACACGCGACGGATGGTCACGTATCCATTCGGCGTCGAAGTAGCAACGGTTTCGCCGTTTATGGCAACTGACCATTCAGGTTCGACGCTATCGTCGTATCGGTATAACTCGCCGGGCAGTACTTCATTGCGTGCCCACCCGGGTATGCGTACCCTGACCGTGAATTCTCCTTCCTTCTCGGGATCAATGGCGATGTTGACACTGCCGTCCCACGGATATTCAGTCGTTTGTGTCACACGAACTTTTCCTTTCGGCATTTTGATGTCGGCCTCGCTTGCTGCGTAGAGGTTAACATATAATGTGTCCTCACGCGTCGCATAGATAAGGCCGGGCAATGAAGGAAGAAATCGAATTAAGTTAGTAGGGCAGCAGGAGCAGTCGAACCAGGATTTCCGTGTACAGGCCCCCTGGTTGAACTTGTACACACCATCGGATTCCAAAGCGTTGGGATAGAAAAACTCCGTGCCGGTCAACGACAATCCTGAAATGAGCCCGTTATACAGTGTGCGCTCAATAACATCGAAATACTTGACATCGCCTTCGAGCAAAAACAGGCGGTGATTCCACCAAACATTACCGATGGCGGCACATGTCTCGTTATAGGCCGTGAGGTTTGGCAACTCATATTCGTTTCCAAATGCTTCGCCGTCATGTTTCGATCCGATGCCACCGGTGATATACATTTTTTTCGAGACGGTATTGTCCCAGAGGGCATGAACGGCGTTGAGATAGGCAGTGTCCTGATAGAGCGCAGCAATGTCGGTCATGCCTGCGTACATGTACACGGCGCGAACAGCATGACCCACCACCTCGCGTTGTTGTGTGACGGGGATGTGGTCCTGACTATACGGACCGTACAGCTTGTGTGTAGTAGAGTCGCCGCGGATGTCCAGAAAATACTTTGCGAGATCCAGGTAATCCTTGTTGCCGGTGATGCGATAAAGTTTGATGAGTCCTGTTTCAACGATTTGATGTCCCGGAGGTGCAGTGAGTTTTCCGGGGCCAAATGTTTTTACCAGCAGGTCGGCATTTTTCAATGCGATGTCAAGAAAATTTCGCTTCCCCGTAGCTAAGTGATGAACCGCCGCGGCCTCGAACAGATGGCCGGCGTTGTAGAGTTCGTGGCTTGCGCCAAGCGATTCCCACCGCGTTCCGTTTTCTACTGCTACCCATCTCGCCGGTGGTTTGGCCGGATTAATGGTTCGCCAGGTAGTCAGGTAGCCATCTTCTTCCTGTCCAACAGCAATGATAGCAATGAGTGAGTCCAGGAGCGCATCCAGTTCCGGATTCGGTGCGCTGATCAGCGAGTTCGACGCACCTTCAATAATCTTGTAGACATCTGTATCATCGAAAGGCATGTATCCGCGAACGCTCCCTTCCATTCGCCCTCCGGCGATGAGGAAGTTGTCGAAGCGCCCTTCCTCATGACATTTCTCAAGCGCATATGCGATAGTCTTCTCCTGTATCGTCCGTATGCGCGGCAACCAGAAGTTGTCCTTAAGCCGAATGGACCGGATGTCTACGGTTTGATAGGTATAATCGTTATGCTGTTGAGTTTCTGATCCCCTGTCCGATCCGGAACAGCTCCAGAGGAGGGAGGCCGCTAAAGCGATGAAGTTAAGCGTTCGTGAATATGTCATTTTGCGTTGCCTTGAAAATTAAGTGTTAAAATAACAATTATTTTCAAAGGGGCACGACTTTTTTAACCAACATTCCCCCACAAATCTTCGCCGCAAAGGCGCAAAGAGTCGACAATTGATGCTGAGATTCCCCCCAGGGTCCCCCGGCGCCCTCGCGTCCTGGTGGTAAAGAAAAAAAGACGCTCAACACCCATAACGTCGAGTTACCCAACTTCAACACGAACCGTAAAGCGGCCACCGGCCTGCTTTACCGCAACACTACCCTTTCAATCTGACATAGATCAACTTATTCCTCCTATTATCCGTCCCTCTCTCATCAATCTCCACAATTTGAAGACTCCGCAGAAGCGCGGTGAGGTTGCGGAAGCCGTAATTGCGTGGGTCGAAGTTCGGCTGCTTTTTGATGATGAGATTTCCGACATCACCCAGGAACGCCCAGCCGGATTCATCGGCGAGGTCGGCGATAGAAGAAGAGATGAGTTTGACTGTCCCCTTGGCGACTTTTTGTATCGCGCCCTGTCGCTGCGTCTTGTGTGTTTTCTTGCCCTTATCTGGAGCTTCTTCAGTTTCGCTGAGGATTTCGATATAGATGAATTTGTCACACGCGGCAATGAAGGCATCGGGTGTTTTCCTTTCACCGATCCCAATCACCCTCATGCCCGCTTCCCGCAATCGGGTGGCAAGTCGCGTGAAGTCGCTGTCGCTGGAGACGATGCAAAAACCATCGACTTTACCCGAGTAAAGAATGTCCATCGCGTCGATGATCATCGCTGAGTCGGTGGCATTCTTGCCGGTGGTATAACTGTATTGTTGTATTGGGGTGATGGCGTTCTCCAGCAGCACGCCCTTCCACCCGGTAAGCGTCGGCTTGGTCCAGTCGCCATAAATCCGCTTGAAGGTTGGCGTGCCGTACTTGGCAATTTCTTCCATCATAGCCTTCACGCTGCTGTAGCGGATGTTGTCGGCGTCTATGAGGACCGCAAGCTTGAGTTCTTTTCCATTGTCCATATGAATCAAGGTAGTGAAAATAAATATATTTGGTCGTGAAGAACGAAACCCTATCACGCATCCTGTCGACGAAAATCGTCGCGATACTTCGCGGCGCAGATCCTGACGGCGTCATGTCCATCATTGAGGCATTGCACGCCGGGGGCATAACCAACGTTGAGATCACCCTTAATTCACCCAATGCGCTCGGGCTCATTCGCAAGACCTGTGATGTCCTGGGTGATCGCATGCTCGTCGGTGCCGGCACGGTACTCGACCCCGAAGGAGCCCGTGCGGCGATTGACGCGGGTGCAAAGTTCATCATATCCCCGGTGCTGGATGAAGATACTGTCAAGTATACTTTGGGCGCCGGTATTGTCTCCATTCCCGGAGCGCTCACACCCACGGAGATACTGAAGGCGCATCGCCTGGGCGCCGACATCATTAAAGTCTTTCCCAATCCATCGGGACCGGGCTACATCCGCGACGTTCTCGCGCCGCTATCCAATATACCATTAATGCCAACCGGCGGCATACGCCCAGATAATATCAAGGCATACATGGATGCGGGCGGCGTGGCTTTCGGTATTGGATCCGCACTTGTGAATGCCCGTACCCCTATAACAGAAGAATACCTGCTGACGATTCGCGAAACTGCGCGCGCCTTTGTACAGGCTGTCAGAGGTTCGTCAAGTTGAACTGATCTGCCATGAAGATATCCCACTACGAATTGTTTCTCGTGCCACCGAGGTGGCTTTTCCTGAAGGTTGAAACGGACGAAGGTATTAACGGCTGGGGCGAACCTGTAATCGAAGGACGTGCTGCGACGGTGGGCGCTGCCGTAAAAGAGCTGATGGAATACCTGATCGGAAAGGACCCCATGCGCATCGAAGACCATTGGAACGTAATGTATCGCGGTGGCTTCTATCGCGGAGGGCCCATTCTCATGAGCGCCATCTCCGGGATTGATCAGGCATTGTGGGACATCAAAGGAAAATTTTACAATGCGCCGATATACCAATTGCTGGGTGGAAAATGTCGCGACAAAATCAAAGTGTACTCGTGGATCGGCGGCGATCGCCCCGCTGACGTCGGCAACGCTGCACGCGACATCGTGTCGAAAGGATTCACGGCGCTGAAAATGAACGCTACTGAGGAATTGCAGTATGTCGACACCTATGAAAAGATCGATCATGCGGTCGCGCGCATTGCTGCTGTGCGCGAGGCCGTAGGATCGGGCGTAGGTATTGGTATCGACTTCCATGGGCGGGTTCACAAACCACTAGCCCGCGTGCTTGCGAAAGCGCTGGAACCCTACCGTCCTATGTTCATCGAAGAACCCGTCCTTCCCGAAAACAACGAAGCGCTTCGCGAAATCGCGCAGGCTGTATCAATACCCATCGCTACCGGTGAGCGGATGTTTTCACGATGGCAGTTCAAAAATTTGCTAAAGGATGGTTATGTAGATATTATCCAGCCCGACCTTTCCCATGCAGGCGGCATCACCGAATGTAAGAAGATACTATCTATGGCTGAAGCGTTCGATGTAGCAGCAGCACCTCATTGTCCACTGGGACCCATCGCCCTCGCCGCATGCCTCCAGGTGGACGCTACCTGCTATAACGCTTTCATCCAGGAACAAAGCCTCGGCATCCATTACAATCAGGGCGGCGACCTGCTGGATTACCTCGCGGATAATAAGGTCTTCCAATACGATAATGGCTTTGTTAAGATTCCGGAGGGCCCTGGACTCGGCATCGAAATCAACGAAGACCACGTCCGCCGCATGGCCGCCACCGGCCACAACTGGCGAAATCCCGTGTGGAGGCATGGGGATGGGAGTGTGGCCGAGTGGTAATGTGTTGGTGTGTTGATGTGCTCATGTGTTGATGTCGCAGCGCAGATTAAGCTTGCGCCTGAATTAACGATATCGTTTCTAGTACATTAGCGTTGAAATGGTGGATACTAACATCAACACATCTACACACCAACACATCAACACATTCCTGGCTTGCGACTGGGGCACTTCCTCCTTCCGCCTCGCACTCGTGTCATTGGATGGCGATATCAAGGAAGTTGTGAGTAACAATAGGGGGATTGCTGCGACGTTTCGTGAATGGAAGGAACGTTCGGGAAGCGATGCGGATAGATTCAACTATTACCTGAACATTATTCGTACAGGCATAGCTGAGATTGAAAGCAGGTTGGGTGTGACACTGCAGGATGTGCCTCTGGTGATATCGGGGATGGCGTCGTCGTCTATCGGGATGATGAACCTCCCGTACGGAAAGATTCCCTTTGCGTTGGATGGCTCAGACCTTGCTATTCATCATGAAGCGGCAACGGAAAATTTCCCTCATGCAACGCTCCTAATTTCAGGCGTAAGGTCTGACAATGATGTGATGCGGGGCGAGGAGACGCAGCTTGTGGGTGTGACACAAGACTATGCATCAAAGAGCGATCACCTTTTTATTTTTCCGGGCACGCATTCAAAGCACATTCGTATAGCTGACGGCAAGGCACTAGCGTTCACGACATACATGACGGGAGAGTTTTTCGACGTACTGACCAAAAACAGCATCCTCGCTGACTCGGTAATGGGCAACAGTACGTTGCATGAGCGTGACAACCTTGAGAATTTCAAAGAGGGCGTACTTGAAGGCGTAAACGGTAATCTGCTGAATAGCACTTTTCATGTGCGCACGCGGGGACTGCTGGGCGGTCGTAGTAAAGAAGCAAACTACTTCTTTTTAAGCGGCCTGCTGATTGGATCGGAGCTTAGAGGTGTCTCTGGAGACGTAACGATTGTCGGTGGCGAATTCATCTCTGAATGTTATGAGGAAGCCCTGCGCGTACTGGGCGTTTCAAACGTTGCCCGCATCGATGGTGCACAAGCGGTCATCAAAGGCCAGGCGCGTATTGTTCAACGCAACAGGCCAATACAACCCTAGGAAGTACCTATCAGACAACTTCAACACATCAACACATCAACACCCTCTTTCACCCCTTTCTGAAAATGCCTCGGGCACTTCTCAGAATGTCAAAGCCCCTTTCCAGGAAGCTGCCCGGTGGTTCTTGCGTATAGCTGTAGATGAAATCGTCGGGGGCGATTTCAGGATAGACAAAGACAAGACTATTGTCGCTCATCTGGCGAACCATTTTCCTGGGAAGGACATCAAGAAGCGGTGTATACGAAATGCTGCCTTTGCGGGCGCAAATCAGCGCGACCATGTCGTCAGGGGTGATGTTCGCGCGTATCCGAATCAAGTCGCTGATATCGTAAGATGAGCGGGACTCGACTGTCAGGTTGATCTTGTTTTTTGCCAGGTAATCAGTCATCGCACGGTAGGTTTCTTCGCTACCGTAAAGCATGGTACGCAGATTGAGTCGGGCTGCTACACGCATCAACCTCGCGATCCATGCATGAAATCCCGATTCTTTTTCTGCAAGATGGGGGCAAAGGATGTGCAGTCGTTTGTGTACGTTCAGGGGAAGGGTGAACCGCGTAATGAACACATGTTGCGTTGTCTGGTTGACGACGCTGTCGAAGGTTTTCCCAAATATGATGTCTGCCAGGTTTGTTTTTCCCGGCCAGCCCATAATAATGTCAGTGATAAACATTTCCCTCACCACACGTTGAATGCCTGTGGTTACGTTCTGGTCGATCGTCGTGGTGATGTTTATTTCCTGATCCGCTGCGGCAGCGTGGGTAATGGCCTTCTCCAGCATCTTCCTCGCCTGTACGAGTTTCACCCGTGCCTTGTCGTCATCGGGTACGACTGTAAGCGCTACAATGGGAAAGGCATTCTTCGGTTCTTTCAGCGTAATGGCGAAGTCGATAAGCCGCTCCATAGTTACGGGATTGGAAATGGGCACAAGGATCCGCTGAGGATTTTCTCGCATTTCAGCTGGCTCTTCTTCGTCCGTTTCAAGCACAACTTGTTTGCCTGCCTCTTCTGTGACGAACGATGCTACGAGGCACGTGACCAGAATGAGCACGATGGTTCCGTTAAGAATGTTGTCATCGATAATTCCGATGTTATATCCAACAAGGATGACGGCGAGCGTAGCCGCGGCGTGCGCGCTGCTTAGCCCAAAAATGAGGCGCGACTGCGACCGGGAGTAGCGGAACCACAGTCCGGTGATGTAGGCGGCAATCCACTTGCCACCCAAAGCGACGGTGGTGAGTGCGGCAGCCACAAGCAAAGCCTGGAAGCCGTTCGTAAGCACGCGCACGTCGATTAGCATCCCGACGCTGATCAGAAAGAACGGAATGAACAATGAGTTCCCCACGAATTCAATGCGGTTCATAAGTGCAGATGTGTGGGGAATCAGAGGGTTGAGCATGAGGCCGGCTGCAAATGCGCCAATGATCGGCTCAAGGCCCGACAACTCTGCGAGGAAAGCACAAAAGAAGACAACTGAAAGTACGAAGATGAAGTGCGCATTCTTTTCGTCTTCAACTCGCTTGAAAAACCAGGCGGCTATTCTTGGAATAACAAATGCAACAACGAGGACGAAGATCAGGATCGAAATTCCCAACCGAGCCCATAGACCATTGACACCGCTTTCGGCCTCAACGCCGGCAATTACTGCGAGGATGATCAGAACCGCCGTGTCGGTGAGAATGGTGCCTCCGACAGCAACGGCGACGGCTTCGTTCTTGGCTATTCCCAACCTGCTGACGATGGGGTAGGCGATCAGCGTATGCGTGGCAAACATGCTGGCAGTGAGCAGGCTCGTGTTAAAGCCGAAGCCGAGCAGGTAGTAACACACCGGAAATCCGAGTGCTATGGGGAACAAGAAGGTGAGGAGTCCGAAGCCCAGGCTTTTGTGCCGATACCTCTTGAATTCGCCGAGGTCAAGTTCGAGCCCGGCAATAAACATAATGTAGAGCAACCCGATCGTTGAAAAGAGATCGACCGCGGCGTTCTTTTCGATCAGGAAGAATCCGTGCGGACCAATGATAATGCCAGAGATGATCAGACCGATGATCCCCGGAATTCTGAGGCGCCTGAGTAGGACCGGCGCGAGAAGAATAATGAACAGTATTACGGAAAACACCAGCACCGAATCTTGAAACGGTGTCTGGAATTCCCGCACGAGCTCATGCCAAAATTCAACCATTTGTTTTCCCTACTACTTTGCCAAGAACCGGGCAAAGTTAACCGGATGCAATGTCAGATGTATTTAAGACTTCTGCCAAATCCTTTTCGATCCTGGAACCGAAGTGCTGGCTCACCGGACGAACGGCGACATGGCAGGCATAGGTGTCGGAACTTTCGTCCGTTATTCTAATTTCGACGGGCTCCTTATAAGAACAATACGGCGACAGGAGCAAAGCTTGCCGGATTCGGTTGGTTGTTTCGTCGCGCGACGCGGTCCTGCTAACGCGGATACTAAACTTGAAATCCTGCGCACTTTCCTTATGGGCGCTCAAGGAAAAAGCGCTGCCGACCAGTTTTGAGAAAGGCAATCGCACAACCTTTCCGCTCCCCGTGTCCAGATAAATGTGGGTTGCACTAATCCTTCGAATTATGCCTTCAAGGTTACTCGCCTGAAGGTGCCTTCCGGTCTTAGGATTATGCTGAAGTCGGAAGAACGCTCCTGCCACGACTTCCTTAAGGTAGAACCACACAAGAAGACCCAGCCCTGTCAGGACAAGAGCGGTCAACAGATAATCGTAATATGATTTTGTACCGAAGAAATACTCCAGACTGCGGAAGAAGTAAGTACTCCATACAAGGATTTCGATCGGCACCACATATACGATACTGTTTCTCAGCCGGTGGCTTTCCGACCGGGCCAGAAATAGACGCAACACCCGAAACAGGATGAAAATGGCCAGACCAATCAATGCAACGATCACAAATCTTATCATAGCCAGTCCTTTTGTCTGAAAATTCTGATCAGGAAGGGTTCGACAAACTTATTCACGCCATAGCACCCGTCAACATCTCTCCAGACAAGGCCCGCACGCAGAAGTGACCGAAGGTGGGTTAGCAACTCCGGGAAATCATTCCGGAATACACGAAGCAACTTCGCTTCGGACATTCGTTTGTGAAGGATTAACTGCAGAATTATGATATTCCAGGCCGGCGGCAGGGAGTCCAACACCTCTGTCTCCGGGCGACGAGGCGATCTGATAACAAGCCGATTTTCTTCCACGCGAACGATGTTGCTAAGCCACGCGTTCATCGCCGTTCCGGGGTTGCCCTCCGTGTAGTTGAAGTAATCGTTGAACAAACGTGCCAGTGCTATCTCCGAGACTTCCGATTTCCCATTATCCAGCACGAACTCCAAACCGCTCGAGCGGTGCCGCGTAAGGATCAGATTCTTTAGGTCCATAGAGCTCATGGGAGAGCAGCGAATCACTCCAATAAATCTTTCCTTGAATCCATTGACAGCGTGGATCAGATCGCTTGCGAAAGGATTCATGTTGACGATGAAGACGATCCGGTCGGAATACGCGGTGATCATGTCCATGATCATTTCCACTGTACGCATTCCTTCAGGCGTCCTTTCCCACCACAGCTCCAAGTCATGAATTACAACCACGGTGTGATGAGGCATCGAATTCATAATGCCGGTCATGTCACTTTTCACGCCGGTAACTTCCTGAAGCTTGGCGAGGAAATCTTCCGGACGCGCGGAGCCATCGGCGGATGGGAAGAGGTGAAATTGCTTGCTGTGTGTGAAGTGTTTTTCGGCAATGCGTCTGCAAATCGCAGTCTTCCCGGCGTTCCGTTCACCCGTCACCAGAATGCCTCCGTGACGTCCGCCTACGTACTGTTCTATTTTCTGAGCAATGCTTTTGTCGTCGGACTCTCTAACGATCCAGAAAGCCTCGCCGATGTTTGACCGACCGCTGAACAGGTTCAGGTAGTAGTGCGGCAACGCGCTGATGATTTGGGGATCGGGGGTGACCTGCGAGACGACTTCCAGAACGCGGTCGGTGACCGACCCAGATTCGTTGCGCGCGGCGATTTGCCGTGCTATCCTTATTCCTTCACTGCGGGAATAGATCAGGATGAGAATCTTGTCAATAAAAAACTTTCTGATAGTTCGTCCCAGACGGTCGATCTTCGAAATCACTTTCTTCTGCCGGGCGTCTCGGGAGATGTAACCGAATTCGACCGAAGCGGCTACCATGGCATTGACGGTGAGTGCCTGAAAAAGCTTCTCACCGAGCGCTCCGAATCCTAGTGACAACTCGTGTTTATTTTTCCGGGCAGCCGATTCTTCCTGGGTTATCTCATCGATGGCATTGGCGATGATCTGTGGAGCGGCAATATCGTCGGCGTTGGAATTGTCAATACTGAAAAGCGTAAGGCTTAGTTGGTCGTTGATGTTGACCACGTTGTCCTGGAGGCTTTTACTGAACCCCTCAATTTCGTCGTGCAGCGGGCTGAGGAAATTGTACTCCAGGTAGTATTGCGTAAGCCTTCGGACCGGTATGGAGATTGATTCGGATGATTCGGCGGATGCGAGGACCGTACGTGTGTCAGGAAGCGCCTTTGAGCTTTGCATCACACGATCACTGAAGGTCTTGAAATCTTTTTCCAGAACGAGGTTGATGGATTTCCCTTCGAGTTTTTTCACGCCGTTGCTTTCTCGCTGCCCTTCTTTCCATGCCTCGAGTTGTGCCAACGTAGACGCGACAGGTTCGAGGACAGCCGTGGTTACATGGTTATCGATTCTGCGACGAAATTCTTTGAATTCGTGATCGATCTGCCATTTAAGTTTCCGAAGAATGGTGTACAGGCAGATTCGCTCTGCGGCAAGGCCCATAGTCTTTCGCCATTCATCGGCAAATACGAGGACTCTGTCACGTTGACGTCGGTGCAACGCCCTGTCGCTGTTGATGATCCGTGTCAGGTGGTTGGCGTCTATCTGCTCGAGATGCGTTCGCAAGTGGTCGATATTGAGTCGGAATTCCACCAGCAGGCGATCAAAGAAGAGCGTAGCCAGGTGGTCTTGCTTTTTCACGAGCTCCTGGGCACGATTGGCCATGTCTCTTGTAGCCTCTTCCCATTGGGCTACAGTTAATGTGTCAGAACGGGTGAACTCGAAAAGCGTGTCGATTTTATCGTCGCAGTAGGCGATGTACGATTCTACATCTGTGATGCTTTGCAAGGACTCCTTTCGAAACGCCTCGAGCCAGGAAAGAAGAAATTCAAACCGCCCATCACGCATGTAGTACTGCATCGCTTCGCGGTAGTGAAGGCGGGCGCGTACCGTCCCTCCTGAGAGCAGCGCTCGAAGATTTCTACGAAATTTCAGCCATTTAAGGGATGGAGAATCCTTCGGTCGCGTTTTGAAGTCGTCCTTCTTGTATGCAATCGAGACGGTAAGCGGGAAAGCCGTAAGGTCTTTCTGGAGACGATAAATGTACCAATGGATACCTGTCTTCATTTCGCCCGGGTCAAGCAGCTTGTTATACTGCTCGACAAGCTTTTCTGCAGCCGCAAAGAAGCGCTTCCTGATAGCCACCAGCGAGGCTTCCTTGCGCGGCTTGTCCTCATAAATTACCTGGAGGATGGATGAGTTGACTTCCTGTATAAGGTCGAGCAGGGCTTGGGGAAACTGCCGGCTCAGTTCAAAGTAGCCCGAGAACGCCTTATTGAAGAACACGCGCAACAACTGCTGGCCGTGAACGTCGATTTCAGACAGCAGTCGCGTGAGGGGCTCATAGCGGGATGGTGTCAGCGGTGGGAGAACCACTTCCGAATGAGGAAAGGAGGTCGTCCCTGCGGTGGGCGCATTGAGCAGTTCTTCATTGTTGGAGGCTGCGTCTTTCGTCATCATCGGAATAAAACTACACATCGCGGGCGTGGAACACCCGCGTTATGCAATTTTTTGTGGGATTATTAATCCTAAATTTAGCAAATTACAACCATCATGTTTTCAGACAATCCGTACAACGATGTAATAGCGGTCTGCCTGGTTATCCTGGTTTCCTATTTTTTTGGCATTATCGCGCGGCGGACCAACATTCCGAGCGTACTGCTGCTCATTCTGTTGGGTATAGGACTGCAGTTTGGACTCGCCGCGGCAGATATTACACTTGGAAGAAATATGTTCAATATGCTCCAGGTGTTGGGCATCGTCGGGCTGATCATGATCGTGCTTGAGGCCTCGCTCGACCTCACCCTTACCCGGGAAAAACGGCCGCTGATTATCAAATCCTTCCTTATTGCCCTATTGGGTCTGCTGGGAACAACGTTCCTGCTTACCTGGATCATCCATCTGTTCATCGTAGATGATTTCTTCACCGCGCTTGTATACGCGGTGCCGCTTTCCATCATGAGCAGCTCCATCATCCTGCCGAGTGTCGTGGTGTTGCCCGAAGCGAAGAAGGAGTTCATGATCTATGAAAGCACGTTCTCCGACATACTGGGCATTATGCTGTTCTATTTCCTGTTGGATCAGGCAGGGAATGAAAGTACAGCTGCCATTGTCAAGAACGTTACACTGAACATACTGCTCACGGTAGCGCTTTCGCTTATTGTGAGCTACCTCCTGATACTCCTGGTCCAGCAGATACGTGACAAGGCTAAATTGTTTTTGCTCATATCAATGCTTATCCTGCTGTATGCGGTGGGCAAGCTCTTTCATCTTAGCTCTCTTATTGTCATACTCGTATTCGGGCTTGTGCTGAATAATCACGAGCGATTCTTCAGGGGACCGCTCAAGCGGTGGATTAACCATGATGTGCTGGTTGGAATCACCGAGGAATTTCATACCGTAACACTTGAAACGGCTTTCGTAGTGCGTACATTTTTCTTTGTCGTGTTCGGTATGACGCTGGAGTTGGACTCCCTTCTCGACCTCAATACTGCCCTGCTGAGCCTGGCGATTGTCGCTTCTATTTATGGTGTCCGATTCGTGTGCTTTAAGATTTTTGGTATGAAGGATATCCTTCCCGAGTTGTTCATAGCGCCACGTGGGTTGATCACGGTTCTGCTATTTTTCGGTATTCCCGTTATGTACCAGCAGCCTGCTTTCAGCAGCGGCATCCTGCTGTACTCTATACTGCTGACGGGAATTGCTATGACTGTCGCGATGGTTCTGAAGGGAAGGAGCCCGGATAGTGTTGTGGAGATGAATTATCGCGACTTTGAGGCGTTGGATAGAGAAGTAGAACGCCTGAAAAGTCAACGCGAATCATGAATGAAAGGAACACCTCTCCTGTAATCATCAGATACTCTTGCATTCCAGAGCATGAAAAGTAATGTAACGCTGATCTCCCTCGTCGCTGCCATGGGAGGTTTTCTTTTCGGATTCGATACAGCTGTCATTTCCGGAGTGGAGCAAACTATTCAGCAACTTTGGAAACTGGATGATCTTACGCATGGCTTCGCCGTTGCTGTCGCATTATACGGTACGGTAGCGGGAGCATTGTTCGCGGGGTTCCCTGTCGACAAGATGGGCAGGAAAAAGACATTGCTGTGGGTGGGAATCTTGTATCTACTGTCAGCAGTGGGTTCGGCGGTGGCACCCGAAGTGTACTCATTCATGCTCTTCCGTTTTATTGGTGGCCTTGGAGTGGGAGCGTCCTCGGTGGCTGCGCCCATGTACATCTCTGAAATCTCGCCGGCGAAGTCGAGAGGTCGCCTTGTCGCGCTGTTTCAATTTAATGTTGTGCTTGGTATCCTGATCGCGTTTGCTTCCAACTATTTTTTGAAAGGTTCCGGTCCACACGACTGGCGGTGGATGCTTGGCGTGGAAGCACTTCCGGCGGCACTTTTTGTTGCCCTGATTCCATTCATTCCTCGTAGCCCGCGTTGGCTGATTGTGAATCAAAATAATGAAGCAGAAGCGCGCGCCATCCTTGGGAAGTTAGATCCCGAAAATGTCGAAGCTTCTATCCAGGCCATAAAGCAGGAGCATCAGGAAGCCGCAAGTTCTCATCGCTCTGCGCTCTTCACCAGGCGGTATTCGCGACCCATCATGCTCGTCATATTATTCGCTGTGTTTAACCAGGTATCGGGTATAAACGCCATCATCTACTATGCGCCTCGAATTTTTGAGATGACCGGATTGGCAGACAGAGCAGCGTTGTTCTCCACGGTGGGCATCGGCGTGATCAATCTCCTGTTTACGCTCGTGGGCATGGTGTTGATCGACAAGGCAGGACGAAAAATGCTCATGCTGCTGGGATCTGTAGGACTCATCACGAGTTTGGGACTGGTCGCCGGTGCTTTTTACTGGGAGCGATTCGCAGGGGTTCCCTTCTTCCTGTTTATGTACATCGCGTTCTTCGCGTTGTCGCAAGGCGCCGTCATCTGGGTCTTTATTTCAGAAGTCTTTCCTAATGAGGTCAGGGGTACGGGGCAGTCGCTTGGCAGCTTCACACACTGGATTCTTGCCGCCGTTATCGCCAACGTGTTTCCATATTTTGCCAATAGATTTGGCGGAGATACCGTCTTCACGTTTTTCACTGCAATGATGGTGCTGCAGCTCCTCTTCGTTTGGTTTGTAATGCCTGAGACCAAGGGTCGAACGCTCGAAGAAATAGGAAGAAGCATGAGTACCGAATCTGCGCGGGCGAAATAACATTCTGACGCCTTCGTTCGTAATCGATTGCAAGCCAGATAATCTCAATCGTGTGCGTTTTAGCACACGCTATTTTTTTCTGTAAGCGTAACTTTACTTATTCTTGCAGGCCGTAGGGTGAGCAGCGTGCGGATCGGTTTAACTTTAATCAAAATTAGTAATGGGAAAATATAGCTCAGGTGTATTGTTCGGCGATGAACTAGCGGCGCTATACCGCGATGCCAACGACAACAACTTCGCGATGCCGGCCGTCAACGTGACGGGCAGCAACACGATCAACGCGGTACTTGAAACGGCCCGCAAGGTGAAATCGCCGGTTATCATCCAATTCAGTAACGGTGGCGCTCAGTTCATGGCCGGCAGAGGCATGCCTAACGATAAGCTTCAGGCCAACATCTCGGGAGCCGTCAGCGGCGCGCTCCACATTCACAATGTCGCCCGCCACTACGAAGTGCCTGTCGTACTTCACACCGACCACGCGGCGAAAAAGTGGTTGCCCTGGATCGACGGCTTGCTTGAAGAGGGCAGGAAGTACAAGGAGAAGTACGGTCGCCCCTTGTTCAGCTCACACATGCTCGACCTGAGCGAAGAGCCACTCGAAGAAAACATTGCGATCTCGAAAGAGTATTTCAAGAAGATCGTTGATCTCGAAATGAGCCTTGAGATCGAGTTGGGAATTACGGGTGGGGAAGAAGATGGTGTCGATAACACCGATGCAGACAACGCACGACTCTACACGCAGCCTTCTGAAGTGTACGAAGCCTACCGAGCGCTGAAGGAAATTGGCCCGCTGTTTACCATCGCGGCATCATTTGGTAACGTCCATGGCGTTTATAGCCCCGGCAATGTTGTGCTACGACCTGAAATCCTCAGAAACAGCCAGGCATTTATCGCCGAAAAACTTGGTCTTCCTTCCAATGCGCGACCGGTCAGCTTTGTCTTCCACGGTGGAAGTGGTTCGCCTAAGGAACAGATTAGGGAGACGCTCGGATATGGCGTGATCAAGATGAACATCGATACGGATATGCAGTGGGCGTTCTGGGAAGGTGTTCACGAATACTACAAGAAGAACAAGGATTACCTGCAAGGACAACTCGGCAATCCCGAAGGCAAGGACAAGCCCAACAAGAAATACTACGATCCCCGCACCTGGCTCCGCAAGGGTGAAGAGAATTTTGTGAAACGCCTTGAAGAAGCATTCGCGGATCTCAATTGTATTGGAAGGAACGAGTGAGTTCTATGTGCTCAAGTCGATGTCGGCTGTTAGGCGCTGGGGACAAGATATTTGTCTCTTTCCTGCAGAAAAGCGCCGGGCCGACTTCCCGTTAACGCGTGAAATTCACGGATGAAGTGGGCCTGATCTGAAAATCCTGATGCATGAGCAATTGTTGTCAGGTCTACTTTGCCCTCAGCACGAAGATATTGATGCGCAGCACTCATTCTCGCCAATCGCATATATGTTTTCGGCGTTATTCCGAGCTGGTTTTTGAATTCGCGTTGTAGCTGTCGGGGGCTGATTGCGATAAGATCGTGCAACTCCGCCATTTTTAGCGACCAATTTTGCCGAATCAGTCGTGCCGCTGTGTGCACATAGTTATGGACAGGCAAATGCCAGTTATGATGCTTCCTTAGAAAGTCGTTGGCTACGTGGATGCGCGCGTCCATTTGGCGGCAATCCCGGATTCGGTTACAAAATTCTTTGAACATTGACCCACCAACACTCTCAAGATCTTCGAAGCCTCCAAGAAACTTTGAAGGTGGAACGCCCAGTAAGGTGTAAAATCCGTCCGGATTGAATCGTATCCCAAAAACGCGAACATTCCTCCTGAAACGGACCACGTAAGGTTCAGCGTAGATTCCGAGAACGATATAATCAGGAGATCGTCCCCATGCATCCGAATGCAATTCACAATGATCGTCGGTCAAATGGATGATCAGTTCAACCGTGCCGTTGGGAACAACAGATTGCGACAACTCTGGAAGCGCATGCGCGTTGAAGTTGCCGCTCCAGTAACACAGCACGTGTTCCCTGAGATCAATTGAAGGCGGGTATTCCTGTATCGGATTTTCAGGCATGAACGGTCTTAAAACTTTGCATACGAATAAACCGAATAAAGGTTTTGGCGCAGCTATGCTTCGAACAATTCTGCGGTGTTTACGATGCGAGAGTGTGTAGGAAGCCAAACGTTCTCGAAGGTTGCAATAATATGATTGGCGCCTCCAAAGACACCAAGCACCCGTGCCCTGCTCGCTCCGATGTTGCGGATATCATGAGGCACACCCTCAGGAACCAGAGCGATCGTCTCTGCCGAAGCCTCCACTGTCTCCTTACCCACGGTGATTTCAACGTCGCCGGAAATTACCACAAGCAATTCTTCAGCGCTATCGATGTGGGATCCGAGGCGTTCGCCGGGCTGCAACTCGAAGTAGACGGTTGCTAGCTTCTTTGACCCATGCGCGCCTACCAACGGAAATGTAGCCAGGCAATGCTGCGCGCTGTCGTCGCGCGCCGTGAACTCATTCAATTCGAGCTCGTTGAGATTTACTGTCGTCATCTTGTGAAAATTTTTGGTTGAACAAACTGCCGGCTTTTGACCACCGGCGGCACAAGATTCGGAATTCAACGGGGCGGAGAATTGAAAAAAAACGACATTCTGTTAATGTGTTGATGTGGTGATGTTGAGTACGCCCGACGCTGGATCTAGACTGCCTACTGCCTATTGCTCACTCTACTCCTTCCAAACCCATACACCGTCACAACAACCACACACAGTACTGGAATAATGTAAGAGAGATTAATTCCATAATTGTCCGCAATAACTCCCTGGATCGGGGGAAACACGGCGCCACCGACAATGGCGAAGTTCAGTAACGCGGAGCCCTTTTCCCGAAATCCGTTGAGGCCTTCGATTGCCAGTCCGAACACTGTAGGAAACATCACAGAGAGAAAACCACCTGTTGCAATGAGGGCATAAGAGGCCAGGGGCTGTGGCGCCCAGACGGCGAGCAGAAGGCATGCGATCATTCCTGTACCGAAGGTGCCTAACAGTGTGCCGGCGCGGATAACGCGGAGGAGCAGCGTGCCAATGAGCGCGAAGATGGCCGCCAGGACGTAGTACAATGTGAGGAATCCGGAGGCTGTATCATAACTATAGTGATGCGTCGTCATGTAGCTTATAAAAAAACCTGCTGTACATGCCTCAGCGCCCACGTAAAAGAACATTGTTGGTATGCCAAGCAGCAGCTGAGGATAAGCTCGACTTCCCGAAAACATTTTTACTACTGACTCCTTAGGTGTGGGCTCCGGTGTATGATCCGGCATGCGAATCACTCGCATGAGGATTACCACAATTGCAATGAGCGTACCCAACACCAGGTATGGAACGTGTATTCTGGGCTGGTCTCCATGCTGTGAAAAAATCAGCCAACTCGCGATGAGCGGTGTGGCGGCGTAACCCACACGACTAAACGCCTGGACAAAGTTCAGTCTGATGTTGGCGCCTTCCGGACTCCCAAGAAGCGCCGCATATGGGTTGGCGGCCACATTCACTACAGTTACGCCAGTAGAGATAGTGAATACGCCTGCCAGCACAAGCGCATACGATGTGAAATAGTATGCGGGGATGAAAAACAGGCATCCTGCAAGGCATATGAGCATCGCGGCGATAATACACCGGCGATAACCCCATCGCTCAATGGCGCGGGCAATGGGGATTGGCCAGATGATGTACACGATATAGAAACTAACCTGGATGAGCGTCGCGCGGAGGTAATCGAGTATGAACAGGTCCTTGACGATCGGAAGCAGGATGTCGTTCATACAAAACATCACGCCGATGGTAAGGAACATCGTGGCAATCAGCGCCACTGCAGGCTTGTCGTGTGTCATAAAGGATTTTGTAAACGATATAGTAAATGATTTGTATATAAAAAAGATTATTTAGCTTTCAAAGTGAAAATAGAATCATGGCTGTCGGGGAGGCACAACGTATGGATAACGCATGGGCTCTTGCCGAATCCGGAGGAGCTGTGTTTGATGTGAAAAAAAACATTGCAGTGCGCAATAACCTGCTGTCGCAGGCGCAGAGGGACATCACCTTCGAAAGCAATGCGCTGCAGAAGGCTGTGCAACGATCGTAAAACCAAATATGAAGTCGCAAGAATCCGATCCCGGGAGACGCAGGGCCATAAAGCTGCTGGGCTTGTCCTCTGCAGCTGCGATGGTTGGGCTGCCCGGTAATGTAGCTTCCATGACACGCGCCACAGATGCTCCCCTGTGCATACACTCCAATTGGTATTTTTTCGCTGACGGATCGGGTCGTGCAATCGTATTAACCGGCTCACACACCTGGGCACGGAAGCGGGAAGGAGGGAAGTGGGTGCCTGATGGATGGAATCTTCAAAAGTTTGAAAAGTATCTGGATTTTCTCAAGCACTGGAATCACAACTACATTCGACTCTGGATGTGGGAACAGGAGGGCGATGTCGACATCTGGTTGAAAGGCCCCGATGGGAAATACGATCTCTCAAAACTCAACGAAGCGTATTTCGAACAAAGAAAGTCGTTTGTTGCCGCCGCTCAGGCGCGCGGCATTTTTGTCGGCGTCATGCTGTTCCAGGGATGGAGCGGATGCTGTGAGGCTTCGATGCCCGACTGGGTAAGCCATCCCATGCATCGCGACAACAACGTCAATGGAATCGATGGTGATCCCAATGGTATCGGCTACGGTCAGCAGGTTCACTCACTTGCCAATCCGGAGATTGTAAAATCTCAGGAAGCGTATGTGCTGAAAATAATCGACACACTCAACGACTTCGATAACGTGATTTGGGAAATCGGCAACGAGACGATTGAAAGCAGCATCCCCTGGAAGAAACACATGGTGGACTTTATCAGAAAGGCCGAAGCTAGCCGGAGTAAGCAGCATCTTATATTGGATGGAACGGGAAATGGCGTTGGCAACGACTCGGTATGGATTACGAAACCAGATACGTTCAGTCCTTGTGTCGTGACAAAATGGGCATCACCTGACGATCCGTTCATTGGCGATCCTCCCATCCCCGAGTCGCGACTTGCCAAACCGATCGTTCTGGACAACGATCACCTGGGAAATCACTTTCTGAGATTTACAGCTCTTGACCAGCGACGCTGGACGTGGAAATCTTTTACGCGCGGAAACCACCCCATCCATATGGATTGCTACGACGTGTACTGGGATGGTGCTGCGCCGAAGGCAGATCATCCTATCAAAGGAGTCGATACCAATCCCCACTATGATCCGCAACGGAAAAGCTTGGGAGATGTGCAAAGATTTGCGCGAAAAGTGAATCTCGCGACGATGAAGCCAACCGCTGACCCGGCAGTCTGTTCGACTACCTACTGTCTGGCTTCAGACGAAAAAGAATTCCTGGCGTATCAACCCGACACAAACAAAGAAATCATCCTCCAGCTGCCCGCCGGCACCTATGTCGCCGAAGCGTTCGACACGGCCACCAGCGAAACGAAAATATTCAAAGTGACCTCCACTGGCGGGCCAAAAGAATTTCCCAAACCCGAATTTTTCACGGAAGATTGGGTCCTCTATCTCCAACTCAGCGCGTGACCCGTACTCACCCGGCCCACCAGGGCCTCTGTGTTGTATGTAAACAACATGATCCTATATTTGTATACAATGTCATCTTCTATCGGCAAAGCCAGAAATCGAAACTACTGCTGAGAATGCGAACACCTGAAATGAAAACAAGACCATTCATACTGGCTTTTATCCTTGTTGCAGCCGGATGTGCTGATCAACCACCCCTGACGTACAATGGTCTTCCTGATCACCTGATTCACCCGAAAGGGAGAAAAGTGCTATCTGATACTATTATATATCACCCGGTTCATGTGGATGATCAGGGCGGTATCCTTCCGTGGTATTCATCCAATCTCGGTGAGTCGTACAGCCACGTCCTGAACCTTGTATGGAACTTCTGGAAAAACATGGAGGTCGATTCGAACGGAATGCAGTACTATATGAACCACCAGGTATGGGATCCGCGTCACGACAAACGTGGACTGGGTGGCGATCAGCTGATGATGGCGATGTCATCGTGGGATCTTTATTACAATTACACGGGTGACGAATCCCTGATCGAAAACATGAAGTATATGGCAGACTACTACCTTGCCCATTCGCTGTCTTCTCCCGATGCCGAGTGGCCCCATCTGCCGTATCCGTACAATATGGATGTTGAGTCGGGGATATACGACGGCGATATGATCATTGGTAAGGGCTATCTCCAACCTGATAAGGCGGGTTCCTTTGGCTATGAACTGGTTCATCTTTATAAAAAGACTGGTGAGGAAAAATATCTGAAAGCTGCTGTAAACATTGCAAACACGCTGGCAGGAAAGGTTCAGCCGGGCGATAATGACAACTCACCGTGGCCGTTCAAGGTGAATGCTGAAACGGGAGAGGTCGGTGTTCTCGTCGATCAGGCGGTTTGGTATGAAGGTATGGACCAGGATCTGAAAAAATCAAAGAATGCCAGGGTTACGAAATCGTCTTACACAACGTTCTGGACCGGTACGCTTAACCTCTTCCGCGAATTGACTGCGCTTAATCGTGGAAATATTGCGGATTACGAAAGGGCATACGACATGTGTCTGGCGTGGATGAAGAACTATCCGGCGAAGACGAATAAATGGGGACCGTTCTTCGAAGACGTTCCGCGCTGGTCAGACACTCAGATTAACGCCGTCACCTACGCCATGTTCCTTATGGATAATCCCGAGGCTGACCCTAACTGGGTGGAAACCGTGAAGAGTATATTCAGTTGGGTGCACAACGAGCTTGACAACAAACAATACGTTCAGTACGACGTAATTCCCATCGACGAACAAACAGCGTACCGCCAGCCCGGCAATAGCCATTCAGCGCGACAGGCTTCCATGGAACTGAGGTACTGGGAAAAAACCGGTGACACCACCTACATTCGAAACGCTGTGCGACAATTGAACTGGGCAACGTACATGGTCGATCACGACGGAAAAAATTTCTACCCAACAAATGCCATCTGGATGACCGACGGATACGGCGATTACGTCAGGCATTACCTCCGCGCCATGGCCGCCGCGCCTGAACTGGCTCCGGATAATGCGGATCATTTGCTGAGATCATCCTCTATCGTAAGCAAGATCGTGTATCAACCTAAGCATATCACGTACACAGTATTTGATTCGGAATCCGATGATTTGCTTAGGCTCACTTTCAAGCCGCGTTCCATAACAGTGGACGGTGAAGCGCTCAAGGAGACACACGACTTGTCCGCTCCGGGTTGGTCGTGGCAACCTCTTAATAAAGGTGGTATACTTACTATAAGGCAGAGATTGGGGAAGAGGGTAGAGATTGAGGGATAGCTACTGGGGGCAGAGGCGGAGCGCGTACCAGATTGTATATTGTATGCATGAAAGAACTTCGTAGCCATAGGTGGCTGTACGGGGCCAATGAAACGGGTCTGTTGCATCAGGGCGCGTTACGCGCTGTTGGTATCGACATGGATCGGTATGAGGGGCAACCCGTTATCGGAATTGCCAATACATGGTCGGAGTTCAACAACTGCAACATGAGCCTTCGCGCGATCGCGGAGAAAGTGAAGTGCGGCGTGCGGGAAGCGGGCGGCATTCCTTTGGAATTCCCGGTGATATCCCTGGGCGAGGAGCTGATGAAGCCAACCGCGATGCTGTACCGGAATCTTCTGTCGCTCGAGGTGGAGGAAAACATTCGGTCGTATCCCATGGATGGCGTGGTGCTGCTTGGCAACTGCGATAAAACAGTACCGGGCTTACTCATGGGTGCTTGTAGTGCAAACATCCCGACGATTCAACTCAATGCGGGACCGAAACGGGTCGGTGTGTTCAAAGGACAACGACTGGGCAGCGGAACTGATCTCTGGAAATACTGGGATGAACTCCGTACTGGCAAGATTTCCGAAGAGGATTGGAATGAGATCGGCAAAGCGTTGAGTTGCGGATTCGGAGCATGCAACACCATGGGCACGGCTTCGACCATGAACGGACTGATGGAGGCCCTGGGCATCATGCCCCTCGGGCTCAGTACGCTTCCTGTGGATGATGAACGGAGATATGCCATGTCGCGCGACGCTGGTCGCCGTATCGTGCAAATGGTGTTTGAAGATCTCAAGCCATCCGATATCATGACGCTTGACGCCTTTCGCAACGCGACACGCGTGTGCATGGCGCTTGGCGGATCGACAAACGCAATACTTCACCTCACTGCCATAGCTGGCCGCCTCGGTATCGACCTTTATCCTGACGAGTTCGACAACATTGGCCGTGTCATCCCTTGTCTGGCTGATGTTCAGCCAACCGGAAGTCGTCTAATAGATGAATTTGATCGCGATGGCGGAGTGCCGGCCTTGATGAAGGCGATGCAAAACGTCCTTGACCTTTCGGTACGAAACTACGCGGGCAAAAGTCTGGGTGAATTGCTTGATGGTTATGAATCACCTAAAGGTGAGGTTATTCGCACGTTCGACAGCCCGGTTACGCCGGCACCAACGCTCGCGATCCTGAAGGGAAACCTGACGCCGCGTGGGGCAGTAGTGAAAGTGTCGGCTGCAGATCCACGACTCATGATACACAAGGGTAGGGCAGTGGTTTTCGAAAGCTACGCAGACATGCTTGCGCGAATTGACGATCCCAACCTGGATGTTGACCCCGACAGTGTGCTTGTATTGAAATATGCAGGCCCAAGAGGTGTGCCGGGGATGCCTGAATGGGGTATGATTCCCATACCTAAAAAACTGAAGGAAGCTGGCGTCACTGACATGGTGAGGATAAGCGATGGTCGGATGAGCGGCACGAGCTTCGGAACCGTCGTCCTCCATGTAGCACCAGAAGCAGCCATGGGTGGAACGTTCGCTGTCATTCGTTCCGGCGATGTGATCCATCTCAACATTCCGGAAAGGACGATCAACGTCGAGCTGAGTGAAGCGGAAATTGCCGATCGGCTTGCGCAATGGAAGGCACCCGAAAGCGCACACCTGCGCGGCTATCCTTTGCTATATCAGCGTGAAGTTTGCCAGGCTGATGAGGGATGCGATTTTGCATTTCTCAGGCAAAGCAGAAAAATCAAACCTGGCCTTGTTGAACCTATCGTTGGCCGATCATGAACCCGGCCGAAATTCAATCTGTAGCCTATGAGCAACTCCCGAATGCGATTTGCCGGTAAACACATCCTTATCACAGGGGCCGCACGTGGTATTGGCTTTGAAATCGCCAGGCAGTTCGGCAACGAAGGAGGTCGGCTTTCGTTAATCGACAACCATCGTGAGAATCTCAGCGAAACTGCTGAACAATTTCGCAAGATGGGCTTTACGGTGCACGACTATTGTATCGACGTTGCCGATCGCAATGCTGTCGAACGTGCCGTCGATGAAGCGGAGAAGGTTCAACCTATCGATGTACTGATCAACAACGCCGGCATTGCACGGGAGACCCCGTTTGTCGACATCAGTGAAGAAGAGTGGCGACAAATCATCGACGTCAACCTCACAGGAATGTTTTTCATGAGTCAGGCCGTTTGCCGCCGTATGCTTCCGCGTCGCCGCGGCGCGATCGTGAACATGAGCAGCAAGAATGGCCTCGACGGCGAGTCGGGCTATGCGCACTACAACGCATCAAAGGGTGGCGTGATTATGCTGACAAAAACCATGGCGCTGGAACTCGCCTCTTCCGGCATCCGCGTCAATGCCGTCTGCCCCGGATACATCGAAACACCTTTGTCAAAGTCCATCGACTCACCCGAATTCACCAACGCCTTCATCAACCGCTACATCCCCATGAACCGCGCTGGTTCTGTGGAAGACGTTGCACCTGCGTTCCTGTTCCTCGCCAGCGATGAGAGCAGTTTTATCACAGGGCAGGTGATCATTATTGATGGTGGGCAATTGGCGGGACAAAAGCCGATGCGTTAATGGTTCACCCTATATGCCCTATGTGAATTTCTATGTGATCTATGTGGTTCCAAAAAATTTTGAACCACATAGGACACATAGGGGTCACATAGGGCCCATATCCCTCAACACCGCCCACGTCGCCTCCAGCGTCTTATCGATGTCTTCTTCTGTATGCGCGAAGCTCACTGAACTTTGTTTACACGCTATAGGGATGTTATAGATTCCTTTTTTGATTAACGCTTTTCGCAGCTTGAGGTCGAAGTCGAAGTTGTGATACATCAAAATATCGTGCAGGTCTTTCGGTGCTTTTGAGCAGAAGTACATGCAGAAGGCGGACGCGTTGCGCGAGAGAACCATTGGGATGCCACGGTCTTTGAACATGGTTTCAAGCCCGGAATACAAACGCGTACACAGACGTTCAATGTGCTGGTACACTTCGTTATCGGAAAGAATCTGCAGTGTGGTTATCGCTGCAACCGTGCTCACGGGGTGGGCATTGTAAGTGCCGGCAATAAGCACGCGACGCGAAGGATCCGGGTCGTCAAAAAGTTGCATAATATCCTTCCTGCCGCCAATAACGCCGAGTGGATAACCGTTAGCTACCGCCTTGCCGAACACGGACAGGTGTGGCTTGACACCTGCGACACCCTGGTAGCCATCGAGACGCGTACGGAAACCTGTCTTCACTTCATCGAAGACACATATCGCTCCATACTTCTCACATAGGTCGATAATTCCCTGCAGATATCCATCCTCCGGAAGTACCACGCCGACATTCTGAAGCACAGGTTCTGTAAGTACGCAGGCAACAGGGTAACGATTTAACACATATTCCAGCGAAAGGAGGTCATTGAAATTTATGATATGAATGAGTCGACGCGTGCTTTCCGGTATTCCGGCAGACAGTGGAACGAATGGATACTCGCCAGGAGAAATTCTTGGTCCTATCTGCTCGAGAGTAGGCATTACTGCGCGACTTACCTCATTGTGCCATCCGTTGTACCCTCCCAGCATGAGAACGATGTGATCACGTCCCGTAAAAGCACGGCTCAATCGAATCGCATGCGCGGTTGCTTCACTGCCGGTGTTGGTGATCTGGACGAGTTCCATTGAGGGCACTGCATCACACAAGAGTTTTGCAAGCTTTGACTCCAATTCATTCGTACCACTTCCAAAAAGGGAACGGTTGGATTCAATCGTTTTGATGATGGCTTCACTGATACGGGAGTCGTTATGACCAAGAAGGTGGGGAGCAAATGCCGCGTGATAGTCGATGTACTCGTTACCCTCAACGTCGTATATCTTGCTTCCTTTGCCATGGGCGAAAACAATACCGGGATCGACCTTTCGGTTTAGTGAAACCACGCCACCAGCAATGTATTGGTTCGCCTCCCGGGTTATGGCCGCGCTTATGTTTGCGTTTTCGTTGAGGTTCATGACGCTCTTTACTATTTTAAGGTCCTCGAAAGTTATAGTTTGTTTACCAATTTTTGCGACATTTGTTTACATTCAATAGATGAAAAGTGAGTCCCTTGCCCACAAGGCGTACACCGAGTTAAGGAGAAAAATCCTTAGCGCGCAGATTCCTCCCAAGACCCGGCTCAAGGAAGACTTTTGGGCTAAGAAGTTGTCAGTCAGTCGGATGGCCATCCGTGAGACGTTGACGCGTCTATTGGGAGAAAACCTGGTGACGCTGGGACCGAAGGGAGGGTACTTTGTCAATTCGCTGACACCGGAAGACATTGTCCAGATCAGGGAATTACGGGAAATTCTTGAGCTGGGAGCCCTCCGCCTGGCGTGTCAGAAGATTACGAAAGAGCAACTCGCAAAGCTGGAAAAAATCTGCAAGGACTTCACCACGATGGTGGAGCAGGGATACTATGCCGGTGCCTGCGAAGCGGACCTGCGATTCCATGAGACCCTTATTGAATGTGCGGGCAATGAGAAGCTCCTCCGCACGTACACAAACAGCCACATCCCTTTATTCCATCGCCAGCTTACGAAGAGCAATAGTTCAGAAGGTGACTACGAGCTCACCGACAGAGAACACCGAGCGATCGTGAAGGCACTCGCTGAAAAAAATCTTGCGAAGGCTGAGGAAGTGATGCGTGCACACTTCGCGCGCGGCGCGACTATGATCGAAATCGATTGACGCAAAATCGGCTCCACGCTTCGAAAGGAGCAGTTTGAATTCTATTCCATTACCTGTAATTTACCGGTTCCTGGCAGTTTAGGAATTGCCGTGCTCACAGGAACTCAACTGAGGTAAATCTATTTTGACGCGTTGACGGTATGGGACATTTGCCTGCATTGATTCAGGATTTGGCGCTGATACTGATAGCCGGTGCGATTGTCACACTGCTGTTCAGAAAGATCCGGCAACCATTGGTGTTGGGCTATATCATTGCGGGCTTTCTTGTTGGACCTCATTTCCAGTACCTGCCCAGCGTAACGGACAACGATAACATTGAGACCCTTGCCGAGATAGGTGTCATTTTCCTGCTGTTCAGCCTTGGTCTGGAATTCAGTTTTAAGAAGCTGATGCGTGTCGGTGGCGCAGCCTCGGTCACGGCACTGGTTGAAATTATCGCCATCACGGCCCTGGGATACTACGCGGGAAGACTTATGGGCTGGTCTACCATGGATAGCCTGTTCCTGGGTGGGATGCTCGCGAGTTCTTCCACGACGATCATCATTCGGGCATTTGATGAACTTGGAGTGAAAACCAGGCAATACGCCCGAATTGTTTTCGGAGTCCTTGTCGTGGAAGACATCGTCGTCATTCTCCTCATGGTGTTGCTCTCCACCATCGCCGTGGCTCAGGAATTTGAGGGCATGGAGATCGTGTACACTGTCATCAAGCTTGTCTTCTTCCTGGCGTTCTGGTTCCTGAGTGGGATCTTTTTGTTGCCATCGCTGCTCAGGGGGGCACGAGCACTGTTCGACGGAGAGACACTGCTCATCTTCGCCATCGGTTTGTGCCTGGGTATGGTCGTGCTCGCAACTCATGCTGGCTTCTCGGCTGAGCTTGGGGCGTTCATCATGGGTTCGATTATCGCTGAAACGACGAAGGCTGAAACTGTCGAGCACCTCATCAAGCCGGTCAAAGATTTGTTTGGTGCTGTCTTCTTTGTGTCGGTAGGGATGATGATCGATCCCCAGGCCATCGTCGAATACGGAGTGCCTGTGATGGTTGTGACGTTGATCACGCTGTTTGGCAAGCTCATAGCAACTACGATCGGGGCGATTCTGTCGGGCCAGCCCTTGAAGCAGGCTGTGCAGGTGGGTATGAGCATGGCTCAAATCGGTGAATTTGCGTTCATCGTGGCGACCCTCGGGCTCTCTTTGGGTGTGATCTCCAACTTCTTGTTTCCCGTAGCGGTAGGTGCATCAGCTATCACTACGTTCACAACGCCTTACCTTATTAAATATTCCGAACCTTTCTACAACTTCCTGGAGCGTATGCTTCCTGAAAAGTGGATCAAAGCGCTCAACACCTATTCTACAGGTACGGCTAACATTCAGGCGGAGAGCACGTGGAAAGTGGTGCTTAAGTCGTATGCCACCATCGCGGCCACCAACGGCATTCTCGTCCTGGCAATTATGGTGTTCTCCCTGAATTTCCTCATGCCTTTCCTACGCCACAATATTGACAACCCTACGCTGCGTAATTTTGTCGGACTTATCGTCACGCTTGGCGTAGCGGCACCGTTCCTTTGGGCGTTTATGGCGAAACGTCCGAATAACCTGGCGTACAGAGAACTGTGGATGGAGAAGCGATATAACCGCGGACCTCTGCTGGTGATCGAAATCGCGCGCGTTGTGGTAGGGGTTCTCATCATTGGTTTCTTTGTGTTCAGGGTATTCTCCACACAAATGGCCATCATGGTCGTCGTGCCTGTGGCCGTCCTGATTCTCTTTATTCTTGCGCGACGCATACAGAATTTTTACCAACGCATCGAGCTTCGCTTTCTTACCAATCTCAATGCGCGGGAAGCTCAGGCGGAGCGAGCGCAGCGTGAGGAACGTCCCGAGCGCGATCGGTTCAAGACTGAACTCCAGCCGTGGGATGCCCACATCATCGAACTCGAAGTGGCACCCGAGGCTGAATATGTTGGCAAGACACTCATGGAGTTGCAATGGCGCGAGCGGTACGGCATCAACATCGTATTCATCAGAAGGGGAGAAAAACTCATTCATGCGCCCGGCCGCTATAACAAGCTGCTTCCCCATGACCTTGTGGGTATCATCGCCACGGATGAACAAATCCAGAAGTTTAAGCCGGTATTCGACGCTAAGGACGAGTCAATTCCCGCAGCGGAAGTCAACATAGAAGACATCGCCCTTCAAAAGATCGTAGTCAACGAGTATACCAAGCTGAAGGGAAAGGATATCCGCAGTTCCGGACTGCGCGAACGTACCAACGGTTTGGTCATCGGAATCGAGCGGGGAGGCCAACGAATCCTCAACCCCGAATCCACCACTGTCTTCGAATGGGACGACATCGTCTGGATCGTAGGCGACCGGAAGAAGATCAATGAATTGGCAAGGCCTGGAGGGAAGGCGGAGGAAAAGGCAGTCGCTGGGGATGGGAAGAATGGTAAGAAGTCAGAAGTGATCGATAATCGGTAATCGGTGTAGATGGGATCACTTTGCAGAGATGCACATCTGTTCGTCTCCTGGAACCTACCCCTACGAATCCCCCTATGTGCCCTATGTGTACCCCTATGTGATCTATGTGGTTCAACATAAGTAACTCGTTCTGGTTTTTGAACCACATAGGGCATATAGAATACATATAGGACACATAGAGGCCTGCCAACGTAAACACGTACGTACCTAAACACCTGAACACGTTTATGGATTCCAGTCTGATTCTGAAAAACGTCGCGCGGTATATTGACCTTACGCCGGAGGAGAGCGACTTTTTCATGTCGCTGCTGGAGCCCAAGCTTCTCGAGAGAAAGAAAATTTATCTGCGGGTGGGAGAGATCTGCAATTATTCCGCGTATGTACTGAGCGGTGCGTTGAAAAGCTACACAGTTGATGCGCAGGGCAAGGAACACATTCTGAGTTTTGCTACGCGCGACTGGTGGATTGCTGACCTGTACAGTCTGCTCTCCCGCAAGCCCGCGATACTCAATATAGAGGCCATCGATAATACCGAAGTACTCCTCTTATCACGACGCAATCAGCAGATTCTGTATGATAGGGTACCCAAGTTTGAAAGGTTCTTCAGGATAATCGTTGAGAACGCCCTGGTTGCAAACCAGCAGAGGCTCATAGACAACATGAGCATCGCTGCTGAAGAACGCTACCTCAATTTCATCAAAAAATATCCTGATATTCCCGCATGCGTTCCTCAACGCAGCATTGCATCTTATCTTGGCATCACACCGGAATTCCTCAGCAAGATCAGAGCACGCCTGGCTAAAAAGGAGAAGATGAGTTAGCGATTTCGAAAGTTGGGAAGTGCAAGTTTATACTTCACTGCCAGTACCCGTATCGTGAAGATCAGAATTATTGATGCGGCCATGTTGATGTCTCGGTCCACACCTACGCAGAACAGGATAAGGTAAAGTATCGCGCCAGCGAGACATGCAGTAGCGTAGATCTCCTTTCTGAAGAGAACGGGCGTTTCGTTTGTCAGCACATCACGCAGCACACCGCCCATGATCGCGGTGAACATACCCATGATGGCTGCGATTTCGGGTCTCACACCAAGCGCCAACGCCTTTTCAACGCCAAGTATGGTAAAGAATGAAATTCCAAGCGCGTCGAATACCAGGAAGGTCCGTTTTAGACGTTCAAGGGACTTGACAAAAATGAACGCAACGATAACGCCAGCAAAGATGGCGTACAAGTATCCGATGTCACCGATCCATACGAGGGGATAGCTGCCCAGCATGATGTCGCGAAGCGTACCCCCTCCGATAGCTGTGACGAATCCCGTAAAACCGGCTCCGAAAAGGTCATCGTGCTGGTCCTGCACAGCCAACGCTCCCGAAATTGCAAAAAAGAATGTGCCAAGCATTTCGAGCGCGTATTGAAAATCCATCATGGTATGAGAAACTGTGCAAAGGTATTACGAAATCGGTCAAGTACGAAAAATCAGTGCGTTTGCTCTCTCGATTTCCTTATTGCTGATAGTGTGACCCAAACCGGGAAAAATTTCCAGTGTTACATCCGCACCCATTTCCCTGAGCACCTTTGCCGTTTCGTTCACGCGTGACACCGGTACATGTGGATCGGGATCACTTGTACCTATATACATAGGAGTGGAGGCAAAGCGTCCGTTATATCGGTAGCGGTAAATCCTATCGCCAATAAGCCCGCCGGTAAAAGCAACGGCACCGCCCCACTTGCGTGCATTGCGGGCTATGAATTCAAGTGTGAGACATGCACCCTGTGAAAAACCTGCGAAGTAAATGTCTTCACTTTTGAGTCCGGCGGCGTGTAGGTCTCCAACCACTTCAGTCAACACATCCAGTGCTGATGTGAGCCAGGGTTCGTTTTGTTCAGGTAATGCAAGGAAGGAATAAGGATACCACGTGTTGTTTGTTGCCTCCGGCGCAATAAGCGCATAGTGTTCAACAGCAAGGTAATCGGCCAGCGTAAGAATGTCTCGCGCGCCGGCACCCCTTCCGTGCAAGAGGATTAACGCCTTTCCTGCTTCTGCAGGCTTTGGTCCCTGCGTGACTATTCGCTTCTTATGCACGGCCTGGTTTCCAGATGTCGGCATATGCTTCCGGATCCTTTTTGAATCTTGAATGCGCGTACGGACACAACGGGATCACCCAAAGTTTCTTTTCACGTGCATAAGAAACCATCGCCTTGAATAGGTCCCCTGCAACGCCCTTTCCCTTGAGCTTTTCAGCTACTTCGGTATGGTACACGGTCAGGATTCCTTTGCTGACGCTGATTTCCATTTCGGCCACTCGTTCCTGGTTTTCCTCCAGATAGAAAGCGCCCCTGCCGGCTTCGTTCAATTTGAGTCGGATGTCATTCATAAATGTTGATTACGCCAGTGCGGGCAGTACGCGCTCAATCTGTGCACGCCGCGATTCGTATTGCGGTGGCAGCATGAGGTGGGTACCCAGTTTGTCAATAGGCTCATCTACTGTGAAGCCGGGATTATCCGTGGCTATTTCAAACAACACGCCACCCGGTTCCCTGAAGTATACGGAGTAGAAATAATTCCGATCGATCTTTGGCGTAACATTTAGACCCCGGTCTTCTACACGCTGGCGGATTTCTTCCTGAATTTGTTCATTCTCTACTCTGAAAGCCACATGGTGAATCGTGCCCGCAGCGCCAACGCCGGGAGACTGGTTCGGCGCTTCGATAAGGTCGACCGTCGCCGCAGTGGGCAAAGCCCGCGTTATATAACGGTGCCGGTGACCTTCCTTGCCGGCCAATTCATAGCCAAATACTTCGGTGAGGACGGCCGCGGTATTGGTAACACTTCTCAGGGTAAGCGTCGTACTGTGAAACCCCCGGATAGCAACGTCCTTTCCAATCTCCTTCGTGACCCACGGTTGCCGGTCGTCCGACTGCCCTGGTTCAATGAGGAATAGCGGAAGTCCATCGGGATCTTCAAATGCCAGGAAAGGCTCTCCAAAACGGGTTCCTGAATGACCTCCGACACCAAAGCTTGCCAGGCGTTCCTTCCAAAAAGACAAACTGCCGGAGGGTACGGAATACCCTACTTCGGTGGGCATACCGGTTCCCTGTCTGCCCTTGGGAATACCCTGCCACGGAAAGAAGGTAAGGATTGTCCCCGGCGTTCCCGTTTCATCGCCAAAGTAAAAATGATAAGTACCGGGGTCGTCGAAATTGACGGTCTTTTTGACAAGCCGCAAACCTAACACTTCCGTATAGAAAGTCAGGTTGCGTTTGGCGTCGCCTGCAATTGCCGTAATGTGGTGAAATCCCTTTACGCTGTAATCCATAAAATTTGTCGCCCTCCCCGCGGGTCAGTTAGTGTACAGTAAAGGTACGGCGGGAATACAGGCCGAACTGATAAACAAGATTAAGAAATATGATTAAGATCAGGGCCATTTCTTAATCTTGTTCAACAAAATTGGCCTATTCGCTGTTTTACCTTTGCAGTGTAATTAAAACAAATAGAAACATGGCAGAAAAAACAGCAGTAAAGACGAAATGGAGCGTTGATCCCGCTCACAGCGAGATTGGCTTCCGTGTGAAGCACATGATGATTACTACGGTATCCGGTACGTTCGGCAAGTTCGACGCCGTCGTTGAGACTGAAGACGAAGATTTCACCACGGCCACGATCGAATTTACGGCTGACGTGGATTCCATCACAACGCACAATGCCGACAGGGACAAGCACCTGAAGTCGGACGACTTCTTTGCCGCGGACAAATATCCCCAGATAAAATTCAAATCCACACGTATCGAAAAGAAAGACGACCAAAACTTCATTTTGCACGGAGACCTGACCATCAGGGACGTTACTAAACCGGTTGCGCTGGACGTTGAATTGGGCGGTATTGGTAAGGACCCCTGGGGTAACCAAAAAGCAGGATTTACTATCACCGGAAAGATCAAGCGGACTGACTATAAACTGAACTGGAACGCCGCCCTGGAAACCGGCGGTGTGTTGGTAGGAGAGGAAGTTAAGATTAACGCAGAGGTCCAGTTAGTCAAACAGGCCTGACGTGTTCAGGCACGGCCATGGATCGTGTCGTTCGCTATAAAGCGGATGACACGATTCGGTCGTTCGCAAGGGGTTGATATAACCTAATAGTTAAAGATATGAGCTTATTGGAAAACAAAACCGCCATTGTCACGGGCGCTGGCTCGGGCATAGGCAGGGCGATCGCCGTTCTTTATGCTAAGGAAGGCGCGCAGGTGGTGGTATCTGACGTCGACGAAAAAGGTGGCAACGAGACGGTCGACCAGATCATCAAAGCGGGTGGAAAAGCGTTCTTCTTTAAAGCCGACACGTCCAGCCCGGAAGACAACCGAAAACTGGTTGAGGAAGCTGTTAAGAAATACGGTGCACTACACTACGCCGTTAACAATGCCGGCATTGGTGGACCCCTTGCAGACACGGGAGATTATCCCATCGATGGTTGGGACAAAGTGATCTCAATCAACTTATCGGGTGTCTTTTACGGCATGCGTTACCAAATTCCCGCCATCCTCAACGCAGGCGGCGGGAGCATCATCAACATGGCGTCCATCCTTGGACAGGTAGCTACACCGATGTCGCCAGCCTATGTGGCGGCGAAACACGGTGTTGTTGGTCTCACAAAAGCAGCAGCACTGTCGTATGCAACCCGCAACGTGCGTATCAACGCGATTGGCCCAGCCTACATTCGAACGCCTCTGATTGAAAAGAGTCTAGATGAAGCAACGATTAATGCTCTCATCGGATTGCACCCGATCGGCCGACTGGGTGAGCCCAATGAAGTTGCCGAACTAGCGCTGTGGCTCATCTCGGATAAGGCGTCGTTTGTGACGGGTGCGTACTATGCGGTAGACGGCGGCTACCTTGCGCAGTAATCCTATGTGCCTTATGTGGTTCAAAAACCGGCAAGAGTCGTTTTGAACCACATAGGGGTACACATAGGGCACATAGGTTGAGTTTGATTTTAGTAACTTATGTTTGAATGGCATCGCCAGACCAGGAAATAAGAAAACCTGCCGGTCCTAACGGCAGACCGCCTTCGGGTGGCCAGGGAGGATGGAAACTTCCTCCTTTAAAGATCTGGTTTTGGCTGTTGGGTATTCTCCTCGTCAATTATTTCCTCGGCCGAAGTCTGTATCCTGATCCCGAACAGCCCGCCGTTGTGTCGTACAACCTCTTCAAACAAGAGGTCGCAAGAGGAAACGTAAAAGAAATCTATAGCAGAGGCACGGCAATAACCGGAACATTCGAGTCGCCCGTGCTTGTACCGCCTGTCAGTGAAGTTCCCGAGAACGACAGTATTGAAGTAGCGCGGAAGGAAGCCGACAAGTTCGTTACCGAATTGCCGCAATTCATTGACCCGGGTCTTGAGAAATTCCTCATGGACAACGAGGTTATCATCCGTGCGCAACCTCTGGAAGAAGAGGTAAACCCGTTCATCGCATTCCTCGTTCGTTTTGGCCCCGCCATACTCATCATACTTTTTTATGTGTGGATATTCCGCACCGCCAGAAAAGGTGGTCTCGGTATGGGCGGCATGATGGGGCTCGGCAGTAGTCGCGCGAAACGCTTCGACAAAGAAACAGCCACGAAAGTCACCTTCGACGATGTGGCTGGTATCGACGAGGCAGAAAATGAACTGGTCGAGATTGTGGATTTTCTTAAGAATCCTCAGAAGTATACACGTCTCGGAGGCACAGCCCCGAAAGGAGTGCTCCTTGTTGGAGCCCCTGGAACGGGTAAAACCCTTCTCGCGCGTGCCGTCGCAGGTGAAGCTGGTGTGCCGTTCTTTTCCATGAGCGCGTCGGAGTTTATCGAGATGATTGTGGGGGTTGGCGCTGCAAGGGTACGCGATCTTTTCAAGCAAGCGCGTGAACACGCGCCTGCGATTATTTTCATCGACGAACTCGACGCTATCGGTCGCGCGCGTGGAACGATGGCAATCGGTGGATCTGGCGAACAGGAACAAACCCTCAATCAGATCCTCACTGAGATGGATGGCTTTTCGAGTCGCGAAGGTGTCATTGTATTAGCCGCGACCAATCAACCCGATGTACTTGACAAAGCATTGCTCCGACCCGGACGCTTTGACCGTCGCGTGGTGGTCAATCTCCCCGACAAGGTTGGTCGCGAAGCGATACTGAAAGTACATACCCGAAAGGTTCCGCTTGCACCCGACGTTGATCTCATGGAAGTCGCTTCGTCAACACCCGGGTTATCGGGTGCTGATCTCAGAAATCTTGTGAACGAGGCAGCGTTGTTGGCCGCGCGTCGAGATCAGGATCAGGTACATCAGCGCGACTTTATGGATGCGTTGGAAAAAATTATTCTTGGACCAGAGCGACCGCTGTTGTTAAGTCCCGAAGACCGCGAACGTATTGCTTACCACGAAGGCGGACATACTATACTGGGACTAGTTGTTCCCGGCGCAGACCCCGTGAACCGGGTAAGCATTGTGCCTCGCGGTATGGCTCTTGGGGTAACCTATCAGCGTCCCGACAGCGACCGTTACAACTACACCGAAGAATACCTTCGCGCGCGAATCATTGGCATCCTTGGTGGTCGTTCCGCTGAAGAAGTTGTTTACGGTACGCGAACGACAGGTGCTGAAAACGACATCGTGCAGGCGACCGAAATCGCAAGAGGCATGGTGACACGCTGGGGGATGAGCGACAAACTCGGAATGATCGAACTGGCCCCGAAAATCAATCCCTATCTCGGCACCGCCATAGGTCAGGCAAAACCGTTCAGCGAATACACCGCGCGCACCGTCGACGAAGAAATCCACCGCATCATCAACGAATGCCACGACGAGGCGCGTAGACTCCTTCAAGTCTACCGCAAAGAACTCGATGC
>DATCLO010000189.1:0-5309 GCA_036563875.1 Cyclobacteriaceae bacterium | reverse complement strand
AGCGCTACGTGGATCCCAGCACAACGACGAGTTTTATAAGGATGGCGACCGCATTCGTACCCGAACCAACCATTCGGGCGGCATTCAGGGAGGCATTTCAAACGGCGAGGACATTTACTTCAACGTTGCTTTCAAACCGGTAGCAACCCTGATGCAGGACCAACGGAGCGTGGACAAGGAAGGGAATGAAGTTATCGTTTCTGGGAAGGGGCGTCACGACCCGTGTGTCGTGCCGCGTGCAGTGCCGATTGTAGAGGCGATGGCAGCGCTGGTCTTGGCTGATTTTGTATTACGCGCCAAGGGCAATAAACTTTAAAAAAGGGACAAAATCAAGGTGAAAGTTTCCGGAATTCTCTTGACCTTACCGAACAAATAGATCGGTGAATGGAGAAAACTGTACTTACCAGTCAATACGGTGAACTGAAATTGTCGGACGGAGAGGATGAGATTCTCGAATTCATCAAGAAGGTCCGCAATGATCTGATTCGCGATTTCCTTGACGAACGCTTTCTCAGGGAGTACGTGCAATCAAAGTACCATTACTCGGATGTTTCTTCCGTTAAAGTTCAGTTTATTCGTAAAGGTCTTAAGGAACTCTACGCCTCGGAGGTCAACCGGGCACATTATAAACCGTTAATCGACGAAATTCAGACACACGAGCGAATATCGCTTTCGGAGGGCAACGAAGTTCTTTTTTACAGGGATGTGGAAAGCATATTCGAACGCTACATCTTCTGATCCCTCCGTCCACTTTACATGAGTAAACAGAGCTACGGATTTCTTCTGACGATATTCGTTTGGATGCTGGGTACGCTGCAATGCAGCGATGAGCCACGCCGCTTCGGGTTGATCATTGGCGACTCACATGCTGCCCTACCAACGGGCTGGGCAACCCAGCTTCAAAAACTGCGGCCGCAGGATTCTCTATTCAACTTCGCGATCAGCGGAAACACTATTGGGTTTGACAATCTGGGCAAGAAAGAACTCAATGAGCTGAGAAATATTTATTACCGACTGGCCCAGGCTGATAATGCGATGCAGCACATCGATTACATTATCATCCTTCTCGGCACCAACGATTGCAAGGCTGTCTACGATTCCCTTCAGTCGCTCGTTCCCGCCAACCTTGAACGATTGTTATCCATCGTCACGAACTACGACTTTACCAGCAATTCGAAACCCGATGTCCTTGTCGTCACACCACCACCCATTGCGGCAGACTCGCTGATGGAAGAAAAATACTCAGGTGCACGGGAAAGGCTGCATAAGCTCCTACCCCACTACCAGCGGCTCGCCACACGATTTAGTTGTCGTTTTGTTGACATCCACGAAAAACTTGAAAACGATTTCGCAACGTTGACAGAGGATGGCATCCACCTTACGGAGGAAGGATACAGACGGGTCGCCGAACTTATCAATGCGGCCATTCAGCAACGGTAGCTCGCCAGTTTCGAGCGAATTTGCTTTCATCCAATTCAAGGATGATTAATTTTGATCATTGAGGTCGAATCCACACCGCATGAAGAAGAAAAAAATCCCCCTTTACGTAAAGATTCTGATTGGTATGGGCCTGGGTCTCATTTGGGGGCTCAGTGCGCAAGCGCTCGGCCTTGTTGAGTTTACCCGCGACTGGATTAAACCCTGGGGCGATATTTTTATCCGTGCCCTCAAACTCATCGCGATGCCGTTGATTATCTTCTCCCTCATTGACGGCGTATCCAACCTCTCGGACGTGTCCAAGCTGTCGCGCATCGGTGGCAGAACGATCGCTCTTTACCTGATGACAACGGTGCTCGCGGTGGCTTTAGGTCTGGTTCTCGTAAATATCATTCGTCCCGGAAAACTACTATCCGAAGAGCGACGCGAGTCTCTTCGCGCAACCTATGCTTCTGAGCTGGATGAAAAGGTGGTCACCGCACACGAATTGGGAGGAAGCGGTCCGCTACAACCCGTGGTGGACATCGTTCCGGACAACTTTTTCAATTCGGCGTCCAGTAACAGCAACATGCTGCAGATCATTTTCTTCTCCATCTTGTTCGGAGTGGCCATGATCCTCACCAAGTCGGAGAAAATAGCGCCCGTTAAGGCGTTCTTTGACGGCGGGAACCAGATCGTGCTGAAGATTGTGGATATCATCATGCTTTACGCGCCTTTAGGCGTGTTCGCGTTGCTGGCCAGTCTGAACATTGATGGCGAACTGATGATGGCACTGGGAACCTATAGCCTCAACGTTGTATTGGGATTGGCCATCATGATCTTCCTCGTCTACCCTTCCATCCTACGGATATTTACACGCATGAAACCGTTGACTTTTTACAAGGGAATCTTACCTGCCCAAATGCTGGCCTTCTCAACAAGCTCCAGCGCAGCAACATTGCCGGTGACGATGGATTGCGTCGAAAAAAATCTGGGCGTGGCTGAAGAAATATCGAGTTTCACCCTTCCCCTCGGCGCAACGATCAATATGGACGGAACTGCCATTCACCAGGGAGTGTCGGCTGTTTTCATCGCTCAGGCGTTCGGTATTGATCTTACGCTTACCCAGCAGCTCACCATTCTTCTTACCGCTGTGCTGGCATCTATTGGTGCCGCAGCGGTTCCCGGTGCCGGCATCATTATGCTCGTCATCGTACTTGAAGCGGTTGGGCTTGATCCCCTCGGCCTGGCCCTGATCCTTGCTGTTGACCGACCCCTTGACATGATGCGCACAGTAGTGAATGTCACCGGCGATGCCACCGTATCCGTGGTCGTAGCCAATTCGGAAAACAGCCTGAACACGCCCACAGGCGAGCCGGCTGCTCCGGTGTCTTAGGCAACGATGAACTAATTTCCGGTTTGGCTGTTTGGATAGTGTAGTTTTGACAATCTTTGCGCCATGAATAACCTGCCTAAATCTGTACACATCTACCTGGAGTCCAATCCCAATCCGAATTCGCTGAAATTCGTCGTCAATGACATGCTCGTGCCGGAAGGTTTCAGCTTTGATTTTCCAGATAAAGAAAGCGCAGAAGGCGCCCCCCTGGCACAGGAGCTTTTCGACTATCCCTTCGTTGAGCGGGTGTTTTTCATGAGCAACTTCGTTACGGTCACCAAGAAGGAAGACGTGGAATGGATCGAGATCCAGTCGATCCTGAAGGATCATATCAGGAAGTATCTTGAATCTGGAAAATACGTGATAGAAATGTACGAGCCGGAAGCGCCGGCAGCGGAAGAGGATACTGAGACGGTCCAAAAGATAAAGACGATTCTGGAAGAGTATATCCGTCCCGCTGTTGAGCAGGATGGCGGTGCTATCACCTATCACTCATACAACGACGGCGTGGTCCGCGTGAGGCTGCAGGGATCTTGCAGCGGCTGCCCCTCATCCATGATTACGCTTAAGGCCGGCATCGAAAACCTCTTCCGACGGATGATGCCCGATGAAGTGAAGGCCGTCGAAGCATTCTGAGTATTATATTCGCGTTATGCGAAATCTCATCCTCCTAATTGTTGTGCTGGCTGTAGGGACCCCGGTGTTCAGTTCAGCGCAGTCGCTGAAAGTCATGTCCTATAACATCCGTTACGATAACCCGGGGGACGGAAGAAACGCCTGGCCCCTTCGCAAGGACAGGCTCATTCAACTCGTACGCGAACAGGCGCCTGACATACTTGGGGTACAGGAAGCGCTCCATCATCAGCTCACTGACATGCTTAACGGTCTGGAGGGTTATGCCGTCGTAGGCGTTGGTCGCGACGATGGCAAAGAGAAGGGAGAGTATTCCGCGATCCTGTACAAGAAGTCCGCCTTTGAATTGCGCGACCAGAATACATTCTGGCTCTCGGAAACTCCGAATGTGCCCGGAAGCAAGAGTTGGGACGCCGCTATCACCCGCGTCGTCACTTGGGCGCGGCTATACAGCAAGGACCTCGGAACAGAAATACTCGCAGTCAATACCCACTTCGATCACATTGGGAAAGAAGCCCGCCTCCGCAGCGCGGAGATGCTTCGCAAGAAAATCCCTGAACTGGCCGGCGATCTTCCGGTAATCCTCACGGGCGACTTCAACACCACGCGAGACGATCCGCCCTATCAGGCGTTGATGAAATCCGGCGGATACGAACTCATTGACCCGGCACCATCACCCGCGCCCCCTACCTTCTGTGGCTTTGAAGTGTTCAGCTCACAGGAATGCGTACCCATTGATTACATTTTTCTCAGCAAACACTGGCAGCACACAAGCTACGCGGTCCTCAACACAAGCAACGGAAGGGACTATCCTTCCGATCACTTACCGGTTCTGGTGAGCGTACGACTTGGCGGACGGTAACGCAGGGGACTTACGCATGTTGGTGAGATAAACGCCACCGACAATAGCGACCATTCCCAGGTAGTGGTTCAACATCAACTTTTCTCCATCCAACACACCCCACATTACGGCGACGAGGGGAATGAGATACGTTACCGATGCTGTAAACAATGGCGTGCTAAGCTTTACCAGGCGATTGAAGACAATGGTGGCCACGGCGGTACTCATCAGACCCAATAACACCACAAATCCAAATGACCTCCATGCCCCAGGTGTTGTAGACATCGTCTCTACAAAGTTGGTCGCACCAAACAGGTAGCCCATTGCAAATGGTCCGATGAGCAAAATAGAAACGCTCGTTATGGTCATCGACGGAAGATCGGCTACGCGATACTTGATAAAATTCACATTCGTTGCATAGAAAAGGCAAGCGATAATGATCAGGAGCGAGTACGCGTTGATTCCGCTTATGGACTCACCGGTGCGCGAAAGAATGAGCAACACAGTGCCCGTCAATCCGATGAAGATACCTAACAGGGCAGATCGGTGAAAGTGCTGTCCGAACAACACCGCGCCGATGATCAGCGTAAAGATCGGCGTGAGGCTATTGCCGATACCCGTGACGGCACTCTCGAGGCGTGTCTGTGCAAAGGCAAAAAGAAATGACGGGATGAGAATACCCATGAGTCCCGACAGAAAAAGCCTGCCGTAGTGAGAAGGGGTCAGGTTGCGCAATTTCAACAGCGCAACCGGTAGCATGAACGTTGCTGCCGCACTTACGCGCAATGCCCCCACAACATCCGGATCGAATGCCTTCAATCCTTGCTTGATCAAAATGAATGAAGTTCCCCAAATGAGAGAAAGAAGAATCAGCAGCGCCAGCGGCAACCAACGATGTTTTGTCATACAGGAAAGATTGTCGGATGCCTAAACAACGCAGCCAATTCGGGAAAGTTTCAGATGTAGAAAAGATAGCAAGAAAACGTAGCTCTTTCAGTGGGCAATAGGCAGTGGGCAATAGGC
>DATCLO010000188.1:0-33720 GCA_036563875.1 Cyclobacteriaceae bacterium | reverse complement strand
CCATGGATTTCCAACTGGTCAGCGAATACCAACCAACAGGCGACCAGCCAGCAGCAATTGAGCAACTGGTAAAAGGTGTACTGAGCGGTGAACAGCACCAAACCCTGCTGGGTGTCACCGGTTCCGGCAAGACGTTTACGATGGCGAATGTGATCGCACGGTGTAACCGCCCGACTCTCATACTCAGCCACAACAAAACCCTGGCAGCACAACTCTATGGAGAATTCAAGCAGTTCTTCCCCAACAACGCTGTCGAGTACTTCATCTCCTACTACGATTATTACCAGCCCGAAGCTTATCTCCCGGCATCAAACCTGTACATTGAAAAGGATCTTTCGATCAACGAAGAAATCGAAAAGCTACGGCTGAGCGCGACATCCTCATTGTTGACAGGACGACGTGATGTGATTGTCGTTGCCTCTGTGTCGTGCATCTATGGTATCGGTAACCCGGAAGAATTCGGCAAGAATGTGATCAAGCTCAGAACGGGCGAAAGCATCCCGCGTAACCGCCTGCTGTTTGCACTTGTCGATATTCTTTACAATCGTACCGAAGCGGAGTTCAAGCGCGGTACGTTTCGCGTCAAAGGGGATACCGTCGATATATTTCTAGCGTATGCTGACTACGCCATCCGCATAACCTTCTGGGGCGATGAGATCGAATCCATTCACCGCATCGAACCTTCAACGGGAAGAAAGATTTCGGATGAATCAGTTGTCACTATCTTTCCCGCTAACTTGTTCGTGGCGGGAAAGGAACTTCTTCACCTCGCGATACGCGAAATACAGGATGACCTGGTCGCGCAAGTTGAAATGTTTGAATCCGAAGGGCGCCACCTTGAAGCAAAACGACTTAAGGAACGCACGGAATTCGATTTGGAAATGATGCGGGAGCTAGGCTACTGCAGCGGTATTGAGAACTATTCGCGCTATTTTGATCGCAGGCGTCCTGGGGCAAGACCGTTCTGTCTCCTCGACTACTTCCCCGATGATTTCCTGACCATCATTGATGAAAGTCACGTAACAGTCCCGCAGATTCGCGCCATGTGGGGAGGTGACCGCTCGCGCAAGGTAAACCTGGTCGACTACGGCTTCAGACTACCCTCAGCGCTGGATAACCGCCCGCTTACCTTTAACGAATTCGAATCCCTGGTGCGACAGACGATTTATGTGAGCGCTACACCCAGCGAATACGAACTCCGGAAATCGGAAGGCGTCGTTGTCGAACAGCTTATCCGTCCTACAGGCCTTCTCGATCCGGAAATCGACATCCGTCCAAGCAAGAATCAAATTGATGACTTGCTTGAGGAGATTGACGAACGCGTCAAGCGCAACGAGCGCGTGCTGGTCACTACGTTGACAAAACGAATGGCTGAGGAATTAACAAAATTCCTTGATCGCGCCGGTGTAAAGTGCAGGTACATTCATTCTGAAGTCGACACACTCGACCGCGTGGAAATCCTGCGGGAGCTTCGCCTGGGTGTATTCGATGTTCTCGTTGGTGTTAACCTGTTGAGAGAAGGATTAGACCTTCCCGAAGTATCGCTCGTTGCCATCCTGGATGCCGACAAGGAAGGCTTCCTCCGGAACCAGCGTTCACTCGTGCAGACGATCGGACGCGCAGCGAGAAATGAAAATGGTAAGGTGATCATGTACGCTGATACGGTAACAGATTCGATGCAGGTTGCCATCGACGAAACGAACCGTCGGCGCAGCGTACAGAAAGCGTACAACGAAGCACACGGTATCGTACCCCGGACGGTATTGAAATCGCGCGATGCGATTTTTACACAGACAAGAGTTGCCGACGCAAAGAAGGTCCAGAAGTACTACGTGGAAGACGAGCAGCCCTCGCTTGCGGCAGATCCTGTGACGTCGTATATGAGTCGCGATGAACTCCAGAAACTTGCGGACCGCACGCGCAAGGCGATGGAAAAGGCCGCCCGCGAGCTTGAATTCATGGAAGCCGCCCGCCTCCGCGACGAATACCTCGCGATACAAAAATTGCTCGACGAACGTTCCTGATCTCCTTCGACACGCTCAGCAGCCTGGGATGGAAAAATCAATGCGGATGGATTTCGAAACCACTGTAAGAACACACCCAATTCCCCAACAGCGACAACCCCGGAAGTACAGCAACTTCAACACCTCAACATCAACACCTTCGCACTTTTAAGCACTTCAATACATTTTCACTAAAAAACCTACACGGGTTTAATCCCCCCCGGGCCTAACCCGGGATTGTGGGTCGGGGTACCTATTTTTAGGATTCATGCCCCAAACGCTCAAAGCCATGATGTGGCGCATACCCGTTGTATTGATATTGATGCAAATTGCGTTCGTTTGCCAGGGTCAGAGCGCTAAGGACCTGGTAAAGATTGGCGACGCACACTACAGCAAGAAGCAATACAAGCAAGCCATCGCCCGATATCTGGAAGCACTGGAAATTAACCCGGACGATGCCGAGGTCAATCTCAAGGTCGGGATGGCGTATCTATACTCCGAAACCAAGTCCCTGGCTGCGCGGTATATCGACAAAGCGTATCGTCTCAATCCAGGCATCAATGACGAAATCAACTATCACCTCGGAGTAGCGTTTCAAAACACGAACGAATTCAAGAAGGCGATAGAGCAATTCGAACAGTTCAAGAAAAAGAAATCGAAGCTTGCCGCTATTGCCGATCAGAAAATTGCTGAGTGTCGTATCGCGGATTCCCTATCCCAGTATGAGCTCAACGTCATTATCGAAAACCTGGGGCCGGTTGTTAACACGCGATTCAATGAGTATTCTCCGCTTATCTCCGCTGATGGCAATACGCTGATCTTTACTTCCAACCGGACAGACGACGAACGCGCGGAGCGCGCAGGAACCAACTACGAAGACATTTACATCACGACGCGAAGCGGCGACGGATGGGCGCCGCCAAAGAAGATCAGTTCAAACATCAACCAGAAGTTCAACGACGCTGCCGCATCATTATCACCCGACGGTAAGACCCTTTTCTTGTATTACGAAGACGGCGAAGGAGATATTTACACGTCGCATCTCGAGAATGGCGAATGGACAAAACCGAAACCACTGAATCGCAACATCAACACAGCTTTGTTTTGGGAAACCAGCGCGAGCATCACCGCAGATGGAAAGACACTTTACTTTGCCGGTAATCGTCCGGGGGGGTATGGCGAACTCGACCTTTACAAAAGTGAACTCGATTCGAAAGGGGAATGGGGAAAGGCTGTAAACCTGGGTCCCCTCATTAACACGCCTGGAAACGAAGACGCACCGTTTATTCATCCCGATGGCGTGACGCTGTATTTTTCATCTGACGGGCACCCGACGCTTGGCAACGCCGATATCTACGTTACCGAGTTTAAGGACGGAAAATGGACTAAGCCTGAAAACATAGGTTGGCCCATCAATACCTGGGAATACGACGGCTTTTTTACGATCTCAGCAGATAAGAAGAAAGGATACTATTCCACCCTCAAGGAAGGTGGTATGGGTGACGCGGATATTTATTCGATTACATTCCTCGAACCCAAATACAAACCCAAGCCAAAGCCTGAACCCGTTGTTGTCGCCACACCCAAGAAAGAAAAGCCTCCTGAGGATTTTGTCGACCCCATCGTCGAGCAACACAAAGCACAGCGTATCGTAACGCTGTTGCGGGGTAAGGTTATCGACGAAAACACAGCGGAACCACTGGGCGCTACGATATCGCTCATCGACAACACCACAGGAAAAGTCTTATCGCGAATCAGCTCCGATCCGGTTTCCGGCGACTTTGAACTAACGATCCCCCACGGTGGCAACTACGGTGTGGCAACAGAACGTCAGGGATACCTGTTTAACTCGATCAACTTCAACGTGCCGAAGTTTGCCGAGTTCCAGGAGATCGACACCCACATCATCATGGTGCGGGCTGAAATTGGTAACAAGGTCGTCCTCAAGAATATTTTCTTTGACACCGGCAAGGCCAACCTCAAGCCGGAGTCTATCGCTGAAATCGAAAAGATCAGGGAACTGCTTGCCGCCAACCCGGCACTGCAGGTACGAATCAACGGGCACACTGACAATACAGGCACAGCAGCGGCGAACAAAATACTCTCCCTTCAGCGGGCCACTGCGGTGGTCGACTACCTCGTGTCAAAAGGCATTGACCCGTCGCGACTTACAGCGAAGGGGTACGGATCCGAACGGCCCATCGTGTCGAACGACGATGAAGAAGGCGGTCGTGAAATCAACCGGCGTACGGAGATTGAAATTACAGGTGGTACAGCCGGAATCTAAAAATCAACTTTTTCTGGTCGCAATTTTTTCCTGGAGTACACGATCCAACTCAGGAATGCACGCCGACAGCTGATCGAATCCTTCAATGATGAAGTATTCTTTTTGATATTCGTCCTTTCGAAAAGGCGTGTCCAGAATGTGTGTCACATCGAAAGGATGACGAGCAGGTTTTGGATCATTGAGAGAATACCACGTCTCACCTTTCGAACTTAGAATGCCTGCGCCATAGATCCGAAGTCCGTCAGCGGTTTGTATTAGCCCGAACTCTACCGTAAACCAGTAGATGCGCGACATCAATTCGATGGCGTAGGGATCATCGATGTGGTTTAGCGCAATTTTGCTGAGACACTGCAGGTAGGAAACGAGGTGCTCGTTCGTGAGTAGCGGGACGTGGCCGAAAACGTCGTGAAACATGTCCGGTTCCTCCAGATAATCCAATTCACTGAGTTTGCGGAGCCAGGTGCTGGCAGGAAAACGCTTGTCGGCCAGAAGTTCGAAGAAGTCCTTATCGGGAATAAGGCCGGGCACGACTTCCAGGCGCCAGCCCGTCCAGGAGGCCAGGAGGTGGTTGGTTTCCTCAAAATTGGGGATACGGTCAGCGACGAAATTTACACGTCGGATTCCTTCCAGGTACTCCGGGACGGCAGCCCCCGGCAAATGGGGCATAAGACGTTCATAAAGCAGCTTCCAGACCTCGAAATCCTCAGGGGTGTATTTGCTGTAATCCTGGACCATAACGGTTCGAAACCTGCTCAATACTACAGGAACGAGGTCGAATTAGCAAACGTTCGTAAGGATGCTGCATCTGCTTTTTTTCCCGATTATTTATCCGGAGACGCACGGATCGCGCCTCTCACCCATTCCCCGGCGATCACAGGTTGTCATATTGGCGATACGAACCAATAATTCGCGTCCCTCTCCCCACGCGCGCCCCTCAATCCTCTAAAGGGGTCCGACGCGCATAACCCCCTCAGAAAGTGTCACCACCCATTACCTTAACCACCGATTACTGATTACCAAAAAGATCGCGTCTCTACATCCCCCCCATCAACGATTGCCATGTAATCGACAAACCTACCAGTGATTTTTGAAGGAGACGCACAGCCGTGCGTCTCTACTTAGTGACCGCATCTTCCACCGACTACCGATTACCATTTCTCATCCCTCTCCTTGCGCAACCCCGGACTCCGCGGCATCGCTTCGTAGATCACCTCTATGTGGCCTATGTGATCTCTATATGACCTATGTGGTTCAACAATCTTAGAACCACATAGGCGACGAAAACAAGGGGCGCCTATTCGCAGGTCATAAATCGTAGCTCACAGCTCAAAAAAAAGGGGTGCAAGGTCATCCCTGCACCCCATATTCCTTTACCCGCAATCTAATTCGCGAACTTTTCCATTTCCTTTTCAAAGGTCTCCTTGAATTTCTCGTAGTCGTAGTCGATTCGGAGACGTTCGTCTTTGGAGAGACGTTCGTTGTAGCTTGCTACGAGATCGTCGGCAGACAATTCGATGGCGATGTACGTCTTATACGTGCCGTCAGAAGTTTTCACCTGCTTCTCACAAATCGTCTTAATGCCCTGGAGCTTTTGATTTACAACCTCACGGTTCAATTGCTCGAAGCGTTCTTCGATTTCTTCCTTGTTGTTCATTTCCCGTGAATTCAGGTAGTTGTCAGTAACAGCTTTGACTGTAGTCTGGATGCTTGCAGCGAGTTCACCACGCGCATTAGCCAAAGCTTTTTTCTTGGATGCAGCGAGGTCCATACTTTCACCCAGCGAGTTGGCACGGAAGAACTTGTTGTTAGTGAAAAACTCAGACCCGGAGCAGGGAATGTTCACTTCTTCTTCTCCTTTGGGAAGCGCTTTCGACTTACAACCTGCCACGTACAGTGCGGCAAGCGCAAACAGCATCAATGGAATAGAGGCGGATAACTTTTTCATTGGTTTTTACATTTATTCTAAACAAAAAAAGTCTTGTTGTTCACTGGACGGAACGTTGCCCCATGCTTAAAAATGTGGCCCGTCATAGCCAAAAGGGCAATTTCAATACCAATTTACCTAATCCCGTATTTTTTCATTGTAAGATGGTGTTAATCAGGTCTTTCAGTCGCCCACCTTCCAAACTTTCCGTTGTATTGTTATAGGCATCCACGCTCGACCGGGAATAGTCCAGACCGTACCCCTTGATCCGATCCAGGGTGAGGGCATAGATTTCGGTGCCCTCACGGGCGTTGGACACGCGTATCGTCCCATTCAGATACGTGATAAAGATGCTTCCTGCAACACTCCCCTCCTCCGTGTTTGTCGATACATCAAGAAGCAAGTCCGCCGCATCGCGGCTTTGCGTAAACTCGAATCCCTGACGTGCGAGAAAGTTCTTGACTGTATTGCTGATAATCGGATGAGGGTTTTCACGACCAAAAGAGCGCTCACTTCCGGTCAGGTATACCAGCGGTCTACGTACTCTTAACACTACCTGATCAGAAGGCACGCGCAGCGACTGTGTGATCAGTGAAAAGATTGGGGACGTGCCTGATCCCGCGAGCGTTTCTGTGTCAATGCTGATCCCAACCGACTGTTCCACTTCAGCGGATCCAATCCGCGTGAGAAGAATCCGACACGAACCATCCGTATCCGTAGTGTATGTAGGGAACACTTCGCCTTCACCTTTCAGAAACGCTGCACGCAATGGAAGTCCAACAATCGGAGCACCCGTATCCTTGAAACGTGCTTGTGCAACCAAGGCTTCGTTGTTCTGATTCATGCGACGGTGCACCTCGATCGATCGCGGCTCTACGGTGATGACAATGTTCTTGAGTATGTCCTGAATAGACGCATAAATCTCATTGGTGAGCAATACAGACCGGCCCTCGACGGATACCGACACTGCATCGGCGAGATAATCTTCCATAGCGCGTAGTGCCTGGAAATAAAGGGTCAACGCCTTTAGTTGTTCTTTGTTTCGGGTGGCTTCAAGTCCCTTTAAATAGTAATCGGAGGCGTGTTGTATTGCATTCCGCTTTTGCTCTTCCTTGATCTCGCGATAGCGTTGCTTGGAAAGACGGTAGTATACCCAGTAGTTGTAAGCATCCTCCCAGGCATCTACCATTTCAAACTCTTCGATCTCTTCCGCTGCTTCTGTTTGAATGATCTGTTCGTAGCGTTCATGAAATTTCTTGTCGACGTCCATCTGGCTCAGCACAGACGTGCTTGATACGGTGACTTTGATCTCTGATACCAGGTCTTCCAGGGCGTTCTTCTTTGCAATCTGGATATGGTTCGAGGTGCCATCTTTGAGACTGTGTCCGATCCCTGTGTAGTAAAGCGACGTCTGAGGCTTGGCCGTAAGCCAGTCCGGTCGTAGCGAAACCTGGGGCATAGGGCGCTGTGCGCAACCCGCCAGGAGTAGGATTGGGATGGCCAAAAAAAACTTCACGCAGGAGTGCTTTTGAGCTTCATGTATGCCACATCCATGCCAAAAGTGTGACCTACAAAGCTAACGTTCCCGCGCAGCTATAATGTTACGCTGTATGTTTTTGTGCGATTTGTGTCGGCAACCTTTACCGGTTGTCGGAGGTGAACTTAGCGTTGAGGTATTCCCGGTTCATGCGGGCAATGACGCTCAGGCTTATGCCCTTGGGGCATTCAGCCTCGCAGGCGCCGGTATTGGAGCATCCTCCGAAGCCTTCCGCCTCCATTTGTGCAACCATCCGTTCAACACGGGTTTTACGCTCGGGCTGTCCCTGAGGCAGCAGGGCAAATTGCGAGATTTTGGCTCCGACAAAAAGAGCAGCCGATGAGTTCTTGCATGCAGCAACACAGGCACCGCAACCAATGCAGGTCGCCGCATCAAACGCTTCATCAGCCGCACGCTTGGGAACGGGTATCGCATTGGCATCCGGAACACCGCCCGTGTTTACGGAGATATATCCACCCGCTTGCTGTATGCGATCAAATGCTGACCGGTCTACGATCAAGTCGCGGATAACCGGAAATGCTTTTGCGCGCCACGGCTCAACGACAATCGTGTCGCCATCTGAAAAGCTTCTCATGTGAAGCTGACAGGTCGTGGTTTGCAGTGGTCCGTGAGGACGACCGTTGATATACATCGAACACGCTCCACAGATCCCTTCGCGACAATCGTGATCGAACGCCACTGGGTCCTCACCTTTCTTAATGAGTTGCGCGTTGAGCACATCAAACATTTCCAGGAAAGACATGTCCGGTGAGATGTCATTCAACTCGTACGTCTTCATCTCGCCCGGGGAGTTCGCGTCCTTCTGTCTCCAGACTTTAAGTGTTATCCTCATTTCTACTTATAGCTTCTTTGCGTGAGCTTTACGTTCTCGAACCGCAGTTCTTCCTTATGCAATGCTTCCGGCTGACCCTCACCGAGGTATTCCCACGCTGCGACATAGGAGAATTCGTCATCCTTGCGTAACGCCTCCCCTTCCGGGGTTTGTGATTCCTCACGGAAGTGACCTCCGCAGGATTCCGTGCGATGGAGCGCATCGTCCACCATAAGTTCAGCGAGTTCCAGGAAGTCGGCCACCCGGTTTGCTTTCTCCAGTTCTATATTCAATTCGTTTCCTGTTCCGGTCACCTTCACATCCTTCCAGAAGGTATCGCGGATTTCGCGAATCTTTTCTTTTGCCTGCTTAAGGCCTGCCTCGTTTCGCGACATGCCGCAGTAATCCCACATGGTCATGCCCAGTTCGCGGTGCATTTCGTCGACGGTTCGGTTGCCGTTAATCGCAAGCAGACGTTTCAGTTTATCTTCAGCTGCTTGAGCCGCTTCGCGGAATGCAGGGTGGTCGGTTCCTATCTTGTTACTCCAACCCAGGTTCGCGAGGTAGTCGCCGATCGTATAGGGAATAATGAAATAGCCATCGGCGAGACCTTGCATGAGCGCGCTGGCACCAAGACGGTTCGCTCCGTGATCGGAGAAGTTGGCTTCACCCAGTGCGTACAGACCGGGAACTGTCGTCATGAGGTTGTAATCGACCCACAATCCACCCATCGTATAGTGAACGGCAGGATAGATCATCATTGGCACTTCATACGGATCGTCACCGGTAATCTGTTTGTACATGTCGAACAGGTTACCATACTTAGCCTCAATGACCTTCCTTCCATCGCGCTTCAGCGCGTCGGCAAAGTCGAGAAATACTGCGAGTCCGGTAGCACCTACACCGCGTCCTTCATCGCACACGTATTTTGCGTTTCGCGACGCCACGTCACGAGGCACGAGATTTCCGAACGACGGATACTTGCGCTCGAGGAAATAATCGCGTTCGCTTTCCGGAATCTTGACAGCATCGGCAGCTTTCAGACCTTTTACCGGTGTCTTCGGAACCCACACCCTTCCATCGTTGCGAAGCGACTCCGACATGAGCGTAAGTTTCGACTGGTGATTGCCTGTCACCGGAATACACGTGGGGTGTATCTGCGTAAAGCATGGATTACCGAACAGCGCCCCCTTCTTGTGGGCACGCCATATTGCCGTAGCGTTGGATCCTTTCGCGTTCGTTGAAAGGTAGAAGACGTTGCCATAGCCACCGGTGCAGAGCAACACGGCATGCGCACTGTGTGCTTCAATCTTTCCGGTGATAAGATCTCTCGTTATGATACCACGCGCAATGCCATCGACAACAACGAGATCGAGCATTTCGGTGCGTGGATACATCTTTATCTTTCCAGCGGCAATCTGACGGTTTAGTGCACCGTATGCACCCAACAGCAATTGCTGACCGGTTTGACCGCGCGCGTAAAACGTCCGCGACACTTGTGCACCACCGAACGAGCGGTTGTCGAGAAGACCGCCATATTCACGTGCAAAGGGCACGCCCTGTGCTACGCACTGGTCGATAATATTTACGCTGACTTCCGCGAGGCGGTAAACGTTGGCTTCGCGTGCGCGGTAGTCGCCTCCTTTTACTGTATCGTAAAACAACCGGTAAACACTGTCACCGTCGTTTCGATAATTTTTCGCAGCGTTGATACCACCTTGTGCAGCTATGCTGTGTGCCCTGCGCGGGCTGTCCTGGAAGCAGAATGCCTTTACGTTGTATCCCAGTTCTGCAAGCGATGCGGCTGCAGATGACCCCGCGAGGCCAGTACCCACTACAATGATCTCGTACTTTCGCTTGTTGGCGGGGTTTACGAGCTTAAGGTTGAACTTGTGCTTCGTCCACTTCTCCGCTATCGGTCCTTCAGGAATTTTGGAATCTAATTTCATGTGTAGGTTCGCCGTATCGAATTGTTATTGTCGTGACGTTCTCATCTCCACGAAAACATGAGAATGGGGATAAGCGCAAACATGGCGGGAACGATTATGGCAAACGCCCTGCCCACAAACTTAATGGTGCCATTATACTTCACATGGTGCAGCCCCAGAGTCTGGAATGCGCTGGCAAATCCGTGCCACAGGTGAAACGCCAACAGAAGCATGCTCACCACATACAACGCCACATACCATGAGCGCGCGAATGCTTCGGCCACCACTGAATACAAATCCTTTACTTCCTGTCCATCGTACACCACGCGACTGATACCGCCCCAGTGCATCTGAGCCCAGAAGTCACGAAGGTGGATGACAAGAAAAATGAAAATGAAAGTTCCCAGGATTCCCATGTTTCGGGAAGTCCAGTGCGATGAGTTCCTTACCATCTGATATCCCACCTTGCCGCGAGCCGCACGATTCCTGGATGTGAGGATCGCCGACCAGATCACATGGACGAGGATCGAAATGTAGAGCACGTAAGAGATCAGCTTGATCAGCGGATTCGTCGTCATGAACTCCGCATAGAGGTTGAAGGCGCGCCCGCCATCGGACTTAAGCAACTGGAGGTTCCCAATAAGATGTACGACCAGAAATACTATTAAAAAAAGTCCGGTCAGGGCCATGACCAGTTTTCTTCCATTTAAACTGGAAAAAAGGCTTGTAAACCAATTCATATCAAGCTTCTGCGGAAAATTCAGACGGTGCCAAAAATAGCCCCCGAAGCTTTACTAAACAATTACGGTGTATTATTTAAAGGCATTATGAGGCGGGTCAGGCCGGGGTCAGCCTGCTATCCACTCGGCGAGCACGAAGATAAGTGCGATCACCACGGCCATAACCAGCAGAAACCACTCTTTGCGCACGAAGCGCACTATAGCATGTATAAGCTTTTTCATCGCTTTGGCTTATGCCATGGCTACCTTCTATTATCGCGCCAATCTCCCACATACCCTGATTTTCAGCCAGTTAATCAATGTGCCAATCTAGTAAATTGTCTAATACATAGACTCAAATATCAATTTGGGATGATTTCCGGTATTTGAAAAGGCCGGACCCTGGCTTCGTCGCCGGGTCATTTCTTTGAAAATTCGGGCAAAAACCGTTGATTTTTCTCAATCTTGTGACGGCATTACCCCATCGCGATGTACCTGATTTTTGACACCGAAACTACCGGCATACCCCATAATAAGACTGCCCCGATAACCGACCTGGACAACTGGCCGAGACTGGTGCAAATCGCGTGGCAGCTCCACGATAACCGGGGAAAGCTCCTGGCCCGGCACAATTATATAGTAAGTCCTGACGGCTTTGACATACCCTACAATGCCCAGCAGATTCACGGCATTTCCACCAAAAGGGCCCAGGAAGAAGGGATCCCCATTCGCAAGGTAGTGGACACCCTCCTGGCGGACGTGCAGCGCACGCGACTCCTGGTGGGACACAACATTGAATTCGACAAGGCCATCATTGGTGCCGAGTTGATCCGCCTCAACCTCGATCCGCAGGTCATACTCCAGGTCGAGGCACTGGATACCGGTGTTGTGTCAACCAACTATTGTCAACTGGCGGGTGGTCTTGGCGGCAAACTCAAGATGCCGCGACTGACAGAACTTCACGAGAAACTCTTCGGCGTAGGATTCTCCGACGCGCACGACGCGTGCTATGATGTCGATGCTACCGCACGCTGCTTCTTCGGGCTCATGCACGTCAACGTGGTGACACCCATCGATGGCACACCACTCAATGAGATCGAATACGAAAAGCCCGATCTCGATGTCGCCAACTTCGCGCGACGCGAAGCCGCAAAAGCCAGTGTAACGACAACTACTGCCAGTACAGTCGATCTCAGCCAAAAGATTTTCTGCCACCTGCACACGCACTCACAGTTTTCTGTGCTGCAGGCAACACCCGATATCAAGGCGATGGTGTCGAAAGCAAAAGAGCTTAATATGAAGGCTCTCGCGCTTACCGACATCGGAAATATGTACGGCGCATTCAAGTTTGTGAGGGAAGCCCTTAACCAGGACATCAAACCCATCGTAGGGTGCGAAGTTTTCATCGCAGAAGAACGCCTCAAGCTGAAGTTCACTAAAGACAATCCCGATAAACGCTACTCGCAGGTACTGCTGGCAAAAAATAAGAATGGCTACTACAACCTTGCGCGTTTGTGTTCGCTTGGTTTTACCGAAGGACTTTACGGCATCTATCCACGGGTGGATAAGGCGCTGATCTCACAATTCCGCGAAGGCCTGATAGCAACTACCGGCAACCTCACCAGCGAAGTCCCTTATCTTATCCTTAATGTTGGAGAACGCCAGGCAGAGGAAGCATTTAAGTGGTGGCTGGATCTTTTCCGCGACGACTTCTACATCGAACTTAACCGTCACGGCGTTCCGCAGGAAGATCATGTTAACGACGTCCTTTTAAGGTTCGCTGCGAAATACAACGTAAAGTATTTTCCTGCCAACGAAGCATTTTACCTCGACGTCAGCGAGTCGGACGCCCACGACGTTCTTCTCTGCATCAAGGAAGGTGAGTTTCGGTCCACTCCTATCGGACAAGGACGCGGCCATCGATATGGGCTGCCCAACAATCAGTACTACTTCAAGTCGACAGAGGAAATGAAGGCCGCCTTCTCTGACCTCCCGGAAGCCTTTGACACACTGGAAGAAATTCTGAACAAGGTAGAAACCTACTCGCTCGAGCGCGATGTGCTTCTGCCTCGTTTTGACATTCCACCTGAATTTAACAGCGAAGACGAATACCTGCGCCACCTCACATATGAAGGCGCGAAAAAACGCTACGGTGAGATCACGGATGAAATACGCACACGCCTCGACTTTGAGTTGGATACGATTCAAAAGACCGGCTATCCGGGCTACTTCCTGATCGTTCAGGACTTGACATCAAAAGCGCGTGAACTGGGCGTCGCTGTTGGTCCAGGCCGGGGATCTGCCGCCGGATCCGCCGTGGCATACTGCATTGGTATTACAAACGTCGATCCGATAAAGTACAATCTCCTGTTCGAGCGCTTTCTCAATCCGGATCGTGTGTCGATGCCTGATATCGATATCGACTTTGATGATGAAGGCCGCGACAAGGTGTTGCGCTATGTAATTGAGAAATACGGAAAGTCGCAGGTGGCACAAATTATCACCTATGGCACCATGGCAGCGAAGTCGTCCATACGCGACTGTGCACGCGTCATGGAGCTGCCGCTTGCCGATGCCAATACGTTGGCAAAGCTTGTTCCCGAAAGACCGGGCACATCATTGCAAACCGCATTCGAAGAAGTTCGCGAGCTTGACGAGATCAGGAAAGGCAATAACCTGGCTGCGCAAGTGCTCAAGCAGGCCGTCGTCCTTGAAGGCTCAGTGCGCAACACGGGAACACATGCGTGTGGTGTGATCATCACGCCTGACGAGCTGATGAAGTTCGTGCCGGTGGCGACCGCTAAAGACTCGGACATGCTCGTGACGCAGTTCGACAACAGCGTTGTCGAAAGTGCAGGACTGCTGAAGATGGACTTTCTCGGGCTCACTACGCTTACCATCATACGAACTGCACTCAAGAACATAAAGAAGAGCAAGGGTATCGACATCAATATTGATGAGGTGCCGCTCGACGATCCTGCTACGTATGCATTGTTCCAGCGCGGAGAAACTGCCGGCACGTTTCAGTTTGAAAGTCCCGGCATGCAAAAGTACCTGCGTCAACTCAAGCCCGACAAATTTGCCGATCTGATCGCGATGAATGCCTTGTACCGGCCTGGTCCGATGGAATACATTCCGACATTCATCAATCGCAAGCATGGTCGCGAACCGATTACGTACGACCTGCCGGACATGGAGGAGTATCTCGCAGAAACGTACGGCATCACGGTGTATCAGGAACAGGTGATGTTGCTTTCCCAACGTCTTGCAGGTTTCAGCAAAGGTGATGCTGATGTGTTACGTAAGGCGATGGGTAAGAAGCAAAAGGCAGTCCTCGATAAGATGAAGGATAAATTCATCGAAGGCTGTATTCGCAACGGTCACCCTAAGGAAGTCTGCGAAAAGATCTGGAGCGACTGGGAAGCATTTGCACAGTACGCGTTCAACAAGTCGCACTCAACATGCTACTCCCTCGTGGCATACCACACTGCCTATCTCAAGGCCAACTACCCGGCCGAGTATATGGCAGCAGTGTTGACACACTCGCAGGATAACCTCGACAACGTGACCTTCTTCATCGAAGAATGCCGGAACATGGGCATCCGCGTTCTTGGTCCTCACATCAACGAGTCGGGCGTTTACTTCGAAGTAAATCAACAGGGCGAGATTCGTTTTGGATTGGGTGCCATCAAAGGGGCAGGTGAAGCCGCGGTCGAGTCGATCATCCAGGAACGAGAGCAACACGGACCTTTTGCAGACATTTTCGATTTTGCACGTCGCGTTAACCCGCGTGCCGTTAATAAGAAGACTTATGAATGCCTCGCGCTATCGGGTGCTTTCGATTGCTTCCCGGGTGTTCACCGACGTCAATACGTGTATTCCAACAATGGTGAGCCCAGCCTTATCGAGAAGGCCATCAAGTTCGCCGCTCGTATGCAGCAGGAAGCCGCGAGTGCACAGGTGAGCTTGTTTGGAGGAGGCAGTGCTACGCCGATGCCGAAGCCCAGGATCGATCCGGTCGAACCCTTCAACGACATTGAGAAACTCAACCTGGAGAAGGAAGTAGTCGGTATTTACATCTCCGGACACCCGCTCGACAACTTCAGGTTTGAGCTTGAATCGTTCTCAAACGCGCAATGCAATCTCCTCGTCGATCTTGAAAAACTTGAAGGCAGGGAATTGAAACTTGGAGGTATCGTTTCGCAGGTGGATCACCGCACCACCAAGACCGGAAAGCCGTTTGGGCGTTTCACACTGGAAGACTACAGCGGCAGCTTTACGTTTACCCTGTTCGGAGAAGATTACCTCAAGCACCGGAACTACATGAACATTGGTTGGTTCCTTTTCGTAGAAGGAGCCGTGGTAAGGAAGCAGTGGGGAGACCAGAGCCTGGAATTCCGAATCCGCAACATAGACCTGCTGAACGAAATCGGGATCAAGCGCAGCAAAGGATTACAGGTGAAGGTAAGCGCCGCCGACCTCACGACTGACGTAATAGAGAACATTGAAAAGGTGTGCCAGGAGTTTAAGGGCGAGGTACCGCTCTACCTGAGGATTTCGGACGGGGGTGACGTTAACCTGGAACTTTTGTCCCGGAAGTATCGTATTAGTCCGGTCAACGACATGGTTAAGCGCATGAAGAAGGTGGCTGAGGTGGATGTAGTGTTTTAGTTCCCGAAGCAACCTTTTTTGGCGTAGGCCGGAGGTAAGGGCTTGGACTTTGAACGCAAAACCTTCATCTTTGAACTTATGCCAGGCGGCACATGTTGAAACATAAAAGCTTTCAAAGCTCGAATAAACTAACCTTTAATACGTACTCTGATGGGTAAGACTATTGAACTAAACGACTCGAATTTTGATCAGGTCGTAAACTCAGACAAACCTGTTCTGGTCGATTTTTGGGCCGAATGGTGCGGGCCATGTAAGATGATCGGTCCGTTGGTAGAAGAACTGGCTGGCGAATATGAAGGCAAGGCCGTGATCGCGAAACTTAACGTGGATGAAAATCCGGATGTGACCGCCCGCTACGGTATCCGCAACATCCCTACACTACTGGTGTTTAAGAACGGCCAGATTGTAGACAAGCAGGTTGGTGCAGTTCCCAAATCCGTCCTAGCACAAAAGCTGGAAGCTCAGGTAGCTTAATCGGATCAGGCGTTGATGTTACCAAAAAGTGCCGGGCAGCCCGGCACTTTTCTTTTTTGACTAAGCTCAAGGACGAATCTCCCAATCGTCCGTGCGGAAGCAGCTGACGGGCAACCCCTCTTTGGAGAAAAGGTTCGGGATCGAATGGTTCGGCCAGCCGAACCGAACGGCGACGGGATTTTTCACTTCTTTTGCTGAGACAACAACGGTATTGCCGTCAATTCTTGCGCGTGCGGGAACGAACTTCCTGTCTTCACCGGCAATCTGAAACTCAGTGAGCTCTTTTCCTTTGCTCATGAGGCCGTTGGGTACATTGTCGAACCAAATCCGGATTCGGTTCTTCTCGACCGCCATGCGTTTGTAAACAGGACTTCGGGCAATGATCTCGCTCCGTCCATAGGTTTCGCTGAGTGCCAGATTAGCGAGTCTTTCGCCGACAGGTCTTTTATATCGGGGATGTATGTCTTTCACATCCTCAACATGATCTGAAATCACGACCATTCCCGTTTTGGGCACCTCGAGAAGTTTCACTTGCTGTTCGCGGATAAGCGTACCGCTTTCAAACTCGCCATAGGTGAACGGTGCAATTTGCACGTAGTAAAAGGGGAAGTCTTTCCTGAAAGCCTCGCGCCATCCCTCGATGAGCTGTTGCATCAAATCCTTGTACACGAACGGATCTGCAGTGTTCCCTTCTCCCTGGTACCAGATCGCGCCTGCGATGGCGGCCGGCACCAGAGGGTGTATCATTGCATTGTAGACGACCCCGGGTTTGTTGGGCCACCACGGCTGGTTGCGTTGTTTGGCATTCGCCTCAACGAGCCGTGCGTTTTTCGTAACACGTTCTTCCGGAATCCATACCTCAGCTGGAGTACCTCCCCAACTCGCGTTGATAAGCCCTATGGGTACGCCAAGCTCCTCATGCAATTTTCGACCGAAGTAATAGGCCACGGCACTGAAGCCTGCGACGCTCTCTGGAGTCGTCGGCTTCCACGTACCCTCACCGATCACTTGAGGATATTCAGCACCCGCCTTGGGAACATGAAACAGACGTACACCCGGGACGTTCGCTGACGAAATATCTTCTCGACCATCGGCGGATGCGTTCATGCTCCATTCCATATTCGACTGTCCTGAGCAAATCCAGACCTCTCCTACCATAACATTTTCCAACTTGATCTCAGACCCTGACGAGATCGTGACGGTATACGGCCCCCCGGCATCAGGTGTGGATAACGAGGCCATCCATGTGCCCGAATTGGAAGCCTTTACTTTTATCTCCTCCTGGTTCCAGCTTGCTTTTATTGACACATCGACGCCGGGATACGCCCAACCCCAGATCGGGGCTTGCGTGTTGCGTTGAAAGACCATGTTGTCGCCAAACAGTGACGGCAAACGAAGCTGCGCATGTAACGCGAGGGGTATAAGGAAAAGTATCGCGAGAAGACGTCTTGCGTAGATCATAGGCTTGCGTTTTAGGTTTCGCAAGATAATGATCACATTGGATTAGAGGGGAATTGATTTTAGCCGCTCAACAATTTCAAGAACCGCCGGACACACGTGCGTGTTACGGTAAGCCAGGTCGAGGACCTGTACCATCTTCCGGCGATTGGTATGTGGATACTCCCGGCACGCGCGAGGCCGGTCTTCATAAACGCTGCAATGATTGTCCGGGAGGAGAAAAGGGCATGGCGACGCAATTACCACGTAGTCGCCGTCCTCATCGACACGAAGGTATTTTTCGATGAACGCGGCGGGCCGCATGCGGAAATGTTTTGCCAGGCGCTCAATATCGTTCTGATAAAATATCGGGCTTGTAGTCTTGCAACAGTTGGCACACTCCAGGCAATTGGTTGTCGCGAATACCTCATCGTGAAGTTGATGAACTGCTGCATCGAGTTTGCGCGAATCAGCCTTCTTTAGGGAGTTGAGAAATTTCCTGTTCTCCTTAGCTCTGCTGGCAGACAGCAGGCGATGGCGTTCCAGATCGGTTTGTGACATAGGTGCTGGCACAAAGCTACCCTAAAGCGAATTCTTTTCATCATCGCAAAAAGATTCTCTATCGACCGCCTTTGCACGCCCTGGCCGCTAAATGGCTCCGGCGCACTGAGGTGTACACCGGAGTCAATCAGGAAGGGTTAGTGCGAGCGGAGTTCCTTTAGGGAATCAAAGGGCGCATGTTGGCGTATGGAACGAAAAATGGAATTCCACGAGGGTCATCCTCAAGGCAAGCGCTGCAAGTGCAGTTGAAACTCCACATCCACGTCGTCCTGCACGCGGATCAGGCCCATCATCTTTCGGGGAGGTTGGAGTTTGAAGTCGGAGAAGCAAACAGTGCGGGCACCCGAAAGGGTTAGAGTATTTCCATCGGCGGAAATGGTATAGAGAACCGGGTACGTGCGGGTTGTACCGGCGAGTGTTATTTGGACGAGTCCGGAAACTGAGCCGGACCTCAAGGTCAGGATTTGATGATCCAGTGACAGAAAACGTACGGAGAGTCGAGGGTGCCGGTTCGCATCAAGAGCGTCACGAAAATCTTTCGTGATGAGGTCATTTCCGCAGTCGAAGCCAGTAAGTGGAATTTGCAGTGCCTTTTGGGAGAACAGGATTTCGCAGTCGCTCTCACGCACGACGAACTGCAGTGTATCCTGGATCTGGTAGCAGTCCGTGCGGCAGACGAAGTTATTAACGTTGCTGGAACCCCGGATGATTAATTCGCTGCGGGCGTCGACAACCCATCTTTCGCTGGAGCGATCCGCCATGGGACTGGCGGAGATTAGGATGATGGTGGAGATAAGCAGCGCGACTTTCATATCCTAAATATATGAAAAGCCGCCCCGACTCGCATTGCTCATCGGGAGCGGCTTTAACCCCCCGCTACAAGCCTATGATACCTTCGATCACGAATCCGTCAAACTCCATTCCGTGGCGGATATCGGTGCTCGGGTAGTCTTTGTATTCTTGTTTTACGTATTCGATTTTGAAGAGCACGTTCTTGGTGAGGAACCAGCCACCTGCCAGTGCCATGCGGTTGACTGATACGTCGCCGAAGGACTCTTCACCATTCAGCGAGTTGTAACGAGCGCCTACATAGAACCGATCACGTGCGAAGCGGTAGATACCGTCGATTGCGTATTGGCTGTATTCACGTTCAACAGTCTCGTTGGATGACTTGCCCTTCGCTACTTCGTAGTTGCCGAAGAATTCAAGGCCCCTGTATTGGATGAAGGGGTTGATCACGAAGCTGCGGACTTCATCCCTGAAGCCAGGATTGATCCGGCCAGAAGTAAACCGGTTCGATACAGAGGTTGCTGTTTTCACACCAGACGACATGTAGTATTCGGGTTCGGTAACCATGTAGTAGTGGGAACCAGTACGGTCGCCGCTGTACAGCGTGTTGCTGATGGAAGACCGGGTATCGTAGATGGATCCGGTTAATCTTACACGCAGGTCTTCGTTGATATTCCGGTCGAAGCCAACCTTACCGTATACGGAAGGTTTACGGTCGTCGGGGCGGGTAACATTACCTTGGATCTCACCGTCGGTGATACCAACCATTGCTAACCAACCGTTCTTTTGCCAGTACAGTTCTGCGCCAATTTCAGTAGCGAATGCGTCCATGAGGTAGTTTTCCACGAAGGGGTTGAACATTCCATTACCGCCGTCGCTTCTGCGGAAGTGGCTGTCACCGTAGTTGATTTCCATGTGACCAACTTTCAGGGTCAGGTTCTTCCAAAGGTTATCCAGCAATTCACTGTTGAGGAATGATACCTTGTCGATTTGGAAGTAGCCCGACTTCACCCAGGTTTCAGGGTGGTGTCTCGATGAGAGGTAGGTGACGAGGTTAACGCGCACACCATCGACGAGCTGGATGTCGAGATTGAGGTTGGCCATGGCCAGGTTAAAACCGCCGCCAATCTCGATTAACTTGTTTTGATTGAACTCGTTGGGCGTTCCCTCCAGTGCCAGCACTTCCTCAGCCTTTGTACTGTGACTGAGATTTTGGTACTGTTGTTTAAAGCTGGCCCCGATACGGACCTTTAGGCCTTCGAATGTCACGGTGTCTTCCTTTGGCGTTTCAAAGAGATTCACGCCGCGTTGGTCATAAGGGCGGAAGTATTGTATGGCGGGCATTTGCGCCAGCGAAACTCCTGCCGTGAGCAAGATCAGCATCGCACTGAGGCTGGTCCTTGTAAAAATCTTGGTTTTCATGATTAGAGAGTATTAGCGTTGATGTATAGCGGAGGATCGTTATGATCCGGTGAACACGACATTAAACTTTACCAGCAGTTCGTCTCCCGTCTTGACAGAGCCGAACATGAAGGACGGAGGCTCAACATTGTAGTCCGTCATCTTGAGGGCATACTCGCCATTGCATTCAATTTTGCCGTTGCCCTTCACCACAGCCCTGGCGGTGAGTTGTACAGGTTTGGTAGTACCTGCGATGGTGAGCTTTCCCTGAGCTGTTATGGTATAAGCTTCACCAGATTTTTGTATTCGCGTTACGTCCGTGAGCACAAAGGCGATGTCTTTGTACTTATCGGTTTTCAGCGACTTGTATGCGTTCTTGTCCATCGCTGCTTTTCCGCTCTTGAGGCTTTCCGCAGGGATGGTCACGGAAAGAGAGTTGATGTCGGTGATTGCATTTCCATTCAGGACAAAGGCAGCCGTGCCGGAGATGGACGCGGTGGTCATGTCCCAATCGTGCATCGTAGATGTTCCTTCAATCTTTACTGACCCATCCTCGCAGGTTGTGAAAACTTTTTGAGCACCTGCCACGAGGGGGCAAACAAGTGTGAGGAGGAGGATGATTGGCGTTTTCATGGCTCAGTTATTTGATGGCACTAAGGTCCATCACGGCGAGCGCAACAAGAATGATCAAACAACACCTGGCCGTGCGATCTTCATCAGCACGAAAACATGACAATAGTCATATTATTGCCAAGGGGGGTGTAGCAAAGAACGACCTGAGAATCAATTGATTACAATAGATATTCCGGAGGAGTTTTCGCTTCAGATGAACCCGCCTTTGTATGGGTAGCAGCCTGCCGGATCGATAACATCGAATTCAACGTGGGCGAGATGATAATATCCGACGGTATCTGAAGTCGTCTTATGCAAGCTCAGCAAGTAGCGGCGCAATACGCTCCGCTCCTATCCGCTTGAGTATGATGCCGGCCTCAAGAAATGCATCGTTGGTGCCGGCATTATCTACAATCGAAAACACCGCCCCTAGATCAAGATCTGTCAGATCACGGGAGGACAACTCGTTCACTCCAGCCACTCCGATCAGTGATTTTCCATAACGTTTTGCCAGACGCGCTACGCCGGCTACAACCTTTCCCGAAAGAGTCTGATGATCAATTTTCCCTTCGCCTGTAATGACGACATCCACGCTTTGTAATTGTTCTTCGAAATGGGTTTGCTCGAAAATAACTTCAGCCCCAGGGCGCAGGACAGCACCAAAGAATGCAACAGCACCTCCTCCAAAGCCGCCGCCTCCTCCCGCGCCGGGCATGTTGGTCACGTCACATCCCAGATCGTTCAAGAAACGCGTGGCAAGTTGCCTCAACCCTGCATCCAGTTGCGTAACCTGCTGTGGCGTCGCGCCCTTCTGTGGGCCATAAACAAATGCTGCCCCTTTTGGACCAAAGAAGGGATTATCAACATCGCAAAGCGCGATGAACTCGGTTTCGCACAGGGCCGGGTGTACCTGGCTACTGTCAATTCGCGCTACTGATGTCAGATCTCCTCCGACAGGAAGGAACGGCTCACCGTGAGAATCATAAAAACGATAGCCCAACGCATATGCAGCGCCCGCTGCGCCATCGTTAGTCGCGCTCCCTCCTATTCCGAGAAACACCTTGCGCGCGCCGCTTTCGATAGCATGAAGGATCAGATCGCCGGTGCCCACGCTGGTCGTTTTCGTTACGTCTCGTTCTTGCGGAGCAAGCCGATGAAGGCCGGAAGCCTCGGCCATTTCGATAAAGGCAGTCGAACCATCGGATGAAAGTCCGTAGGACGCTTCTACGCGCCGACCCAGAGGATCACGCGCGTAAACATTCACGCGATGACCCTTGGCATGATAGGTAAGGATTTCCGACATGCCTTCGCCACCATCGGCCAGAGGAAAAGAAACGACTTCGGCGTCGGGGATCTTCAATCGTATCCCTGCAGAAAGCGCTTCACATACCTCCAGCGCCGAAAGCGAACCTCTGAATTTATCCGGAGCGAGGAGGATGCGCATGGCATCAGTGCATTGAAGGCAGACGGGTGATGTCAGACACCGGAAAAGATACTGAAACCACCGTCGACTGGAACGACAACACCAGTAACGAACCTTGAGGCATCGGAACACAGCCACACCAGGGTGCCCAGCAATTCTTGCGGTTCTCCAAAACGGCCAAACGGAGTTTGCCGAATCACTGCATTTCCGCGTTCGGTGTAAGAGCCGTCGGGATTTGTTAGCAGGCTGCGATTCTGCTCTGTAATAAAAAAGCCAGGTGCGATGGCGTTGACCCTGACTCCTTCGCCAAACTTGCGGGCCATTTCAACCGCCATCCAGCGTGTAAAATTATCTATCGCCGCTTTAGCAGCCGAGTATCCCACCACGCGAGTGATTGTCGTGAACGCAGCCATGGAAGAAATATTCACAATAGCGCCCTTCTTTTTCTGGGCCATTACGTCGGTGAATATTTGTGTGGGAAGTACAGATCCCAAAAGGTTGAGATCGACCACTCTCCTGAAGTCGTCAATATTGAGATCAAAAAAATTCTTATCCGGCGGGATCGTTGCCCCGGGCATATTCCCCCCCGCTGCGTTGATTAGAATGTCCAGGGTACCGAACGCGTCCAGGAGTTCTTCTTTTGCACGCATCAGTTGTTGCGCATCGAGCACGTCTGCGGAAATGCTGATGGCCCGAAAACCCTTAACCTTCAACTGATCAACAAGTGCATCACCTGCTTCCTTTCGCCGTCCTAATATTGCTACATACGCGCCCGCCTCTGCGAGACCGCGCGCCATCTCCGAACCAAGTACACCGGTACCTCCAGTGATGAGGGCGACTTTTCCTTTTAGGTCAAATTCGTCTATAATCATCCGCAATTGGGTTCAAGAATAGTCGGCCGTTCCTAACGTACGGAAAACGCGTACACGGTCCGACTTCGGTATTCCTCTCCGGGCCGCAATACGGTGGAAGGAAACGAAGGCTGATTGGGAGAATCGGGGAAGTGTTCTGTCTCAAGACAGAAACCATCCCTCTTGTTATACATCTTGCCACCTTTTCCGCGAGTATTTCCATTCAGGAAGTTGCCAGAGTAAAATTGGACACCGGGCTCAGTGGTGTACATTTCCATGACACGTCCTGACTGAGGTTCATATACCGTCGCGCCCAGTCGCAATTCTCCTGCATTGCCTGTAATCACCCAGCAGTGGTCATATCCTATTCCATTGACGATTTGCGGGTGGTCGGCATCGATCCGTTCTCCAATCTTATGTGCTTCCCGGAAATCAAAAGGCGTACCGGCAACGTCTTCCAACTTGCCGATGGGGATCAACCCTTTGTCTACAGGAATGTACTGCGTTGCATGGAGTATCAGCTCATGATCGAGTATATCCCGCTTCGCATCACCGGTAAGATTGAAATACGTGTGATTGGTAAGGTTCACTACGGTCGGCTTGTCCGTAGTTGCGCGATAATCGATACTCAACTTATTGTCATGCGTCAGCGTGTATATCACCTCTACCGACAGATTACCCGGATAGCCCTCTTCCATATCGGGACTCAGGTAAGTGAGGCGGATCGCAGGACCTTCTTCAGATTCTATTGGTTCTATATTCCAGTAGGCTTTGTCAAAACCTTTCAAGCCGCCGTGCAGGTGGTTGCCGTTATTATTCCTGGCCAACTCATAACGTTTACCGTCAAGTTCAAATGAACCTTTGGCAATTCGATTGCCGTAACGGCCAACCAGACACCCGAAGAAAGGCGTTCCATCGATGTAGTCCTGCAGTGAGTCGCAACCCAAAGTTACCTCTTCAATTTTTCCTTCGCGGTCCGGTACCTTCAGCGATGTAATTGTTCCTCCCAGGTTGATCACTTGCAGTTGCAAGCCGTTCTGGTTGACAAGGGTGTACTGGTTGATCACCTCGCCGGAAGGCATGACGCCCAGCGAGTCCACCCGGATGGATTCATTCATACGCGTTGTTGATTCAGGTACGGCCGGGATTTCATTTGTCTTTTTACCGCAGGATATCAGCAGTAGGACGACAAGGGGGCAAGCATAACGTTTGATCATCATTTACCGGCTATGTGTTAGCGCAATATAGAATTTTTGAGTTTGTTCTGCCAATGGGGTTCACGACTTCGTGCGCTGACCGTTTACCAAACGCCAGATCGATAAAGGATTTCCGTCCTTGAGTTCGTCCGGCAACAGGCTTTGCGGGAATCCCTGATAGCATACTGCTCGCGCAAAGCGGAAGATAGCAGCCGTTCCCACAGAAGTAGAGCGCGAGTCGGTTGTCGCGGGGAATGGTCCGCCGTGCACCATCGCGTGACACACCTCAACGCCAGTAGGCAGTCCGTTAACGATCAGTCGACCTACCTTCCGTTCGAGAACACTGACAAGGTCCGCATAATCCGGTAGTTCCTCCAGCGTTCCGATCAGCGTAGCGGTGAGTTGGCCCTCCATCGCATTCGCCACGGTCAGCAAGTCTTCACGGCTCTCGGATGCTACTATCAGCGTGGAAGGACCAAACACTTCTTTGCCCAACTCATGATTCGTAAGAAAATTCTTCACATTGGTGCGTAGCACGTGCGGAACGCCGGCGGTACTCACGCCATCAGCCTTACCCTGTGACAGCAATTCAACATCGGGTTGGCTCTTGAGGTTATTCAAACCAGACTCATAATTCTTTTTAATGCCTGGCGACAGCATTGGACCCGCCGGACATGCTTCGATTTTCTTCGCCAGCATTTTTTCAAATTCGCTCACTTGGCTGCCCGACTGTGTGACGAGTATACCTGGGTTCGTACAGAACTGGCCGACACCCAGGGTCACCGAGGCACTCACCATGTTGCTGAGCTCTTCTGCCTTGCTGTTCTGCGCTCCGGGAAGAATAAACACCGGGTTAATACTTCCCATCTCGGCATATACCGGGATGGGCACTGGGCGTTTCGCCGCTTCGTCAAACAACGCCTTGCCACCACCAAACGATCCCGTAAACCCAATCGCCTGAATAAGGGGGTGACGCACGATTGCCAGGCCAACATCCGGACCCGGACCGTGCAAAAGCGAAAACACACCGTTGGGCATTCCTGTCTTTTCCGCAGCGCGAAGTATAGCGTTTGCCACAAGTTCTGACGTTCCCGGGTGAGAAGGGTGCGCCTTGCAGACCACAGTGCAACCTGCAGCCAGCGCAGACGCAGTATCGCCACCCGCCACGGAAAAGGCCAGCGGGAAATTGCTGGCGCCAAAGACCCCAACAGGTCCGAGCGCTATCAGCATGGAACGAAGATCAGGTTTAGGAATCGGCTGACGGTCGGGCAATGCTGTTTCAATGCGCGCATCCACCCACGAGCCTTCGCTTACTAAATCCGCAAACATCCTCAGCTGGCCCGTAGTACGACCTCGTTCAGATTGTAACCTGGCCAACGGCAATCCCGTCTCCTGATGGCACCGGTTGATCAGGGTATCTCCCAGCGCTTCAATTTCTTCAGCAATTTTCACCAGGAAAGCAGCGCGTTCCTTGCCACTTTTCCGCCGATAGACTTGAAAAGCCTCTTCTGCGAGTTTGGCGGCCGCATCTACTTCGGCTTCCGTCGCGCTGTGAAATTCAGGATCAAGGGCGGCATTCGCTACGGGATCAAATGCGCGGAAGGTTTGGCCACCTTGCGCGGATTTGCGCGTGCCCACAAAATTCTCACCGGTTACAGTCATAGAAAGTGCGAGTTTTAAGAAGATCGTAAAGGTAAACTACAACACGATTACACCCAACCCTATATTAAGGCATTTACGCAACAAACACTCCAACACTTTCCATAGCTTTGTCCATGTATCGCCGGCTTCTCATCTGGACCCTTGCAATCATCCCCTATTTCGCCCGGGGACAGCATGACACGTCGTACTTCGTTTCCTACGAAGATCGGCTCACCGCGCGGTTTTATCTTTCCCAGAAATATGTCGCGTTTAGGTATATCGACAGCGAGAATGACCTGGACCTCCGGTACCTGCCCAACACCACCCTGAATATGGGGGTAGGTGCAACATACAAATGGGCTACCATCAACCTGGCCTACGGATTCGGATTCCTGAATCCCGAGGATGGTAAGGGCGAAACAAAATATTTTGACCTGCAGGGCCACTTTTACGCGCGCCGGATCACAATCGACCTCATTGGCCACACCTACAAAGGATTTTACCTAAACGACGAAGCCTATCGAAAACCCGATGGTACGTATTACCTCAGGCCAGACATGCGGCTCAGCGGTGTCGGGTTGACGGGAAACTACATCGTCAATGCCGATCGCTTTTCATATCGGGCGGGTTTCTTGCAAAACGAGTGGCAAAAGAAGTCTGCCGGCACGCTGCTGTTGGGGTGGCAGTTGGTGTTGGGCAAGGTGACGGCCGACAGCCCGTTCGTACCAGAGTCAGCTACAGACGAACTGACCCCATCGGACGTCGGCCGCATTGGCTTCTTCGAAACGGGGCCGAGCGTTGGGTATGCATACCAACTCGTCATTGGCAAACATTTCTACGTAATGGCATCGCTTGCGGGCATCCTCACATTCGGGACAATTGTCAGCGAAGGAGAAACGCGTGACCGATCGCGGTCTTTTCTCCCCAATGTCACCTTCCACACCTTCGCCGGATACAATTCCGAAAAGTGGGCAATTAGCCTCACCTACACCAACTCGGTCGTTAACATCAGAGGTGGACTATCCGATGAGTGGTTCTCCATGGATGCAGGAAATGTAAGATTGAACTTCGCGCGACGGTTCAGGGTGAAACGCGATCTTCTTGATGGGTTAGGTTCGCACCACAGAAGGCCAACCCGTTTTTCTGCACTTTGACGCCTGCGGTGTAGAGATTCTCAGCAGCCGAACTTATCTTGGACAACCTTGTTTCTCTTTTTCAAAGAAAGATCCTATGTGTCACGCATCCATACATTGCATCATTCCGCCATACATGGTCGACAAGCTCGTCGAGAGCGGAAGCAAAACTGTTTCCACACGGGGAATCGAAAACAAGTTTCGGTCGTATCGATTTCGAAGCGATCGCATTTTTTTCTCTGCTGTTGGCGACTCAGTGCGCGCATCGCTGGGTTTTCGTCGCCGGGCGCGAACAGCCAAACCCGTTCTTGAAGTCTACACCGCAGGAAATAACACGTCGCTGCCTGGCAGGTTGTTGAAGCGCGGGAAGTCGGGCTACAGCGACAAGGATGCCGAACGCGTTTACCAGGGCGGCATGCATACGTGGAATTTGTATTATGAAATGTTCGGACGAAATTCCATCGACGGAAATGGTATGGCGATCATTCAATCGATTCACTATGGCGTCAAATACCAAAACGCATTCTGGAATGGTCGGCAAATGGTGTACGGTGATGGCGATGGAACCATATTTGGCAGCTTCACATCGGATGTAGACATCATTGGACACGAACTCACACATGGCGTAATGCAATATTCCACCAACCTCGACTATCAAAGCCAAAGCGGTGCGCTGAACGAATCGTTTTCTGACGTCTTTGGAATCATGGTTAAGCAGCGAATGCTTAATCAGGATGTCAAGGCATCCGACTGGCTCATTGGCGCCAACGTGCTGATCGGGGATGAATACGCGATACGGTCTATGAAAGAACCCGGAAGCGCGTATAGGAATCACCCGGTGCTTGGCAGCGATCCTCAGCCGGCAACGATGGCTGACTACAGAGATTTGCCCAACACACCTGAGGGCGACTGGGGCGGAGTACATATCAATTCGGGTATTCCCAATTTTGCGTTTTATGTCGCCGCATTCAACCGCGGAGGCTATGCGTGGAATACCATCGGGAGGATTTGGTACACCGCGATGACAGACACCGCAAGGATGCCGCACGATGCAACCTTTGCGATGGCAAGGGAAGCGACACTGTATCACGCGCGACAACTCTTCGGAGAAGGAAGCCTCGAGCTGAATGCGGTAATGCAGGGATGGAAGGAAGCCGGAGTAGAATGAAAATCAGACTCATACAGACAGGCGGATTTGCCGGACTCACGAGATCGGCAGAAATAGACGTCCGGGAAGAAGAAGCCAATGCATTAGTACAACGGTTGGCTTCTGCAGCAGCCCCGCACCAACCTCCGGCAAACGTTCGCGATGCATTCAATCACGTTCTTGTGATCGGCGACAAGCGGATTCCCTTTTCTCTGGAAGACACACCCGAAGAGTTAAAGCCTACGATCGACCATCTTATTGCTAATTTGTCTTAATTGCCTGCAGAATTAGCGCATGGCAATTCGGGCATTCAGAGCGTTACAAAGCCGCAACTTCAGGTTGTATTTTTTCGGCCAGTCTGTGTCCCTCATCGGCACATGGATGCAGCGCACGGCTGTGTATTGGGTCGTATACGAAGAAACACAGTCTGCATTTATGCTGGGGGCCACGGTGTTTGCTGCGCAATTCCCCGCATTTCTTTTCTCAATCGTCGGCGGTGTCGTGGTTGATCGGTACAACCGATTCCGGGTACTACTCACCACGCAGTTCGCGTCGCTTGTGCAGGCAGCGTCCCTTACGCTGCTCGTTGCAACGGGTACGTACGAGATCTGGCACATCCTTATCCTAACGGTAATGTTGGGCACCATCAACGCGTTTGATGTGCCTGCGCGCCAGTCGTTGATATACGACATGGTGAAGAAAAAATTCCATGTACCGAATGCCATCGCACTGAATTCATCCATGGTGCACCTGGCACGCATTATTGGACCCGCGTTATCGGGAATCGTGCTGGAGACTTTTGGCGCAACGTTTTGCTTTGCGACGAACGCGGTGAGTTTTGCTGCAGTTATTGTTTCCCTCCTCATGATGCAGCTTCCCCCATATAAAAAAGTTAAGCGCACGACGACACCGTTGGGCGATATGAGGGCAGGGTTCTCGTATCTCAAAGACACACCTGCCATCAGCATGGTCATCCTTATGCTGGCTTGCACAAGCTTGCTTTCCCTGCCTTACGTAACGGTATTACCCGTTTATGCTCGTGAGATTTTTCAGGGTGATGCGTCAACGTTCGGGTATCTCAACAGCTTTGTCGGACTGGGTGCCATTGCCGGCGCTATCTTCCTGGCCTCTCTCCGTCCCGGTGCACGTCTGGCAAAGATCCTGCTGATCAATACTACAATTTTTGGTATCGGACTGGCAGCGTTTTCCCATCTCACGTCGCTGCCTCTTGCATTACTTTGTCTTATCGTCGCAGGATTTGGAATGATGTCGCAGACGACGATCAGCAACACCATCATCCAGCTTACCGTCGTGCCCACGATGCGCGGCCGAGTTCTCAGCTACTACACGATGGTGTTTTTTGGCATGCAGCCTATTGGCGGATTGCTCATCGGAACGCTAACGCACTACTTTGGTGCTCCGCATACCGTACTCCTTCAGGGAATCGCAACGGTTTGCATTGCGGCATTGTTTGCACCGCTGCTCGGGCGTCGTGAACTGAGACCAAAAGACAAGATGAAGATCGAACAGCTCAAGGAGCGGTCAGTGGAGACAACGGGATAACGAGAGGACAGTATGAGTCTGAGTGCGGGTGCGAGGGTGCGGAACATACAACCCCATTAATCCGTAAAACCTGGTAATATCGTCTTAAGATCATGAACCCTCTTTAGTCGGATTAGAAAAAGAATCACACAACAGGCGCGTGTCCTTTCTTGATCGTGATCAATGACAGCGATGCAGTGCCGTTTCTACCTTGGCAAGAAAAGGAGATATGTGCAACAGAGTAATCCTGTTTGTTTTGGCAATTGCTGTGCAGTACCCCGTATTGGGTCAAACAGTTAAGGGCCTTATTCTTGACGACGTCACGAAGCAACCGCTTCCCGGAGTAACTGTCGTGATGCTTGAAACGGACACGCTGATCGGCACCGTTACGGATGCTTCAGGATATTTCAGAATTGATCGCGTTAGTCCCGGAAGGCATAGTTTTCAATTCACTTTTGTGGGTTATGAACCGCTCGTCCTGAACAACGTCCTCGTCCACACAGGAAAGGAAACGGTGTTGAACCTGACCATGACGGAGACGGTCGAACAACTGGATGAAATCGTCGTATCCGTCAGCCGATCCGATGATCAGCGGATCACAAATAACGACATGGTGTCGGTGAGTGGTCGCCCATTTTCCATGGATGAGACAAAGCGCTACGCGGGATCGTTAGGAGATCCCGCACGCATGGTCGCCAATTATGCGGGCGTCGTAGCGACAAACGACGTGCGGAACGACATTATCATCCGGGGGAATGGTTCTTCGAGTATGCTCTGGACCCTTAACGGTCTCAATATTCCCAACCCGAATCACTTCGGTTCGGTAGCAAGCATGGGGGGTGCTGTGAGCATGCTTAACAGCAACAATCTCGACAAGTCGGATTTCCTCACCGGTGCATTTCCGGCACAATATGGAAACGCATTGTCAGGCGTTTTCGATTTGACCCTCCGGAAAGGCAATAATGAGAAACGTGAGTATGTTGCACAAACGGGATTGAACGGCTTTGAATTTGGCATAGAAGGTCCTTTCCGAAAAGAAAGGGCTGCCTCTTACCTCCTCAACGCCCGATACTCGACGCTGGCCGCATTCCAGGAACTTGGATTGAGTTTCGGAACCGGCAGTTCTACACCGTCCTATTTTGATATAAACTATCACCTCTCGGCGCCCATGGGCAAAAAGAGTGAGGTATCCTTATATGGGATCTGGGGTCGAAGCAGCATCGACCTTCTTGGAAGCGACTACGACACAACGTCTGCACAGACGTACGGCTCCCCCAACTCCAACGACTACCCACGGTACTACACCAACATCTCGGGTCTCACGTTCAATCACCGCCTCAGCGAGAAAACATTTGTAATGGCCTCGCTCGGGTATAGCCGAACTGACGAAAACTATCACCAGGATTCCATCAGCGCGTGGACCCCCACCATCGTCACGCGCAGCGCGGAATCGGCGTTCGTCACCAACAGGTATTCAATCCTCGCAAGGGTCAGTCACAAGTTCAACGCCAAACACAGCCTCACGGCAGGTATCACCGAAGACATCATTGACTATTCCCTTTTTTGGAAACGGATATACGGAGGCGAACGCGAGGAACTGAGGATGGATCAGGAGGGCCAGCATTACCTCACGCAGGGCTACGTGCAGTGGAGGTACAGGTTGTCCGGACGGTTTACACTTACGCCAGGGCTGCACTTCCAGAGTCTGAATCCAGCATCTAGTCATAGCATCGAACCGCGAATGGGTCTGACCTATCAGGCGTCGGATAACCATGTACTCGCGCTGGGATACGGACTCCACAGCCAGATGCAGAATGTCACGACTTACGCTGTGGTCACGCCCTCCGAGAATGGCTTTACCTATACGAATAAGGATCTCGGCTTTACAAAAAGTGAGCACTATGTGTTGTCTCACGACTGGCACCTGACAGACGACCTTCACATCAAAACGGAGTTATACTACCAGGATCTGTTCGATATTCCTGTGACGCGGCATCCCAGCTCGTACGCTGCGATCAATATTAACGCAGGGTTTGAATTCATTCCGAGCTATGAAGACAGTCTCGTCAACGGCGGTACAGGAAGGAACTATGGCATCGAACTGACACTTGAAAAGTTTTTCGGCAAGGGATATTACTACCTCGTGACGGCCTCGTTGTTCGACTCGAAGTATCGCGGCAGCGACGGCATCCTGCGGAATACTTCCTACAATATGGGGAGGGTGATCAATCTTCTCGCGGGTAAAGAATTTTCCCTGGGCAAGGACAGGGTGTTAGGCATTAGCATCCGGACTACCTGGACGGGCGGTCGCTATATCACGCCCATTGACCATGACGCATCGGTGCAGGCCGGACGAGCGATTTACCAGGAGGACAAGGCATTCTCGGAAAGGCAAACAGACTATTTCCGGACCGACCTGAAGTTTACCTACCGCAAAGAATTCACCCGGTCGACGCTCGAACTCGCGCTGGATCTTCAGAACATTACCAACAAAGAGAACATTTTTAGCCAAGGGTGGGACAACCATAAAAACGAGGTCATCATCGCCTACCAACAAGGCTTCTTCCCCATACCCTTTGTCCGCTGGATATTCTAGTAGCAAGGGCCATAAAAAAAGAGCGAGTCTTCACACTCGCCCTCACACTCACCCTCACACTGTACAGTAGCCCCGGAGGGAATCGAACCCCCACCAAGAGAACCGGAATCTCTCGTTCTATCCATTAAACTACGGAGCCAGTTTCCCAATTTCATCGGCCAAAATGGGAGTTGCAAAATTAGAACTTATTTGGGATTTAAATCTCTTCCTAAACCAAAATTGATCGCATCCTCAGGGCCCCAACCACTCCAGACAAACACTACCTGAACGCCGGAAAATTCCTTCACATATACTTCGCCTGGATTCTTTTAACACGGAAGCGACCGACGCCCTGTGTCTCTGCGGCGGTCGCGGTATCCAAACACCAAAGCCTCTCCCCGGACCCGTTATACCCTCTTCCCAGAGAATTTTTTCCCTTCTCCGAAAAAATTTTTTGCGTCGTACACCCTTCGATACGGTCGGAGTCCGTATCGAAAAATCCTACAAGCACGCGCGACCTTCACTGCATGGTTGGTTAACAGTGCGAACGTCGCGTGAAGACTTCATCGTGACGCATCGATCAATGATAACATCCGTTCGTCACTTCACACTTCACTTGAAGTTGACATGGTGATCAACGGTAAAAAATCCGCAAAAGCAGCACGATTTTCAAGATTTTTTTGGTCGTACACGGTTGTTGATCACATGTTCGTCGTCAAAAAATTTTCATCGCTGATGTGTATCACTGATTGATCGACGTCCTTTCATCATTACCTGATACGATCACTCACGACAATCGCGAATGTTGCATACTAAGGCAAAAACATACATGCTATGTGCGCCATAGGAAGTGCGCATGATAACGTCATAAAGGTACGAGAGGAGCCAAACGAAGATGCAAATTTTGGTATTTACGAAAGTATGTATTAATTTCAAACCACAATTGTAACTTTGTTTAACCAAAACTTTCAACGCTATGGCAAAGAAGAAAGCAGCGAAAAAGAAAGTAGCTAAGAAGAAAGCTACGAAGAAGAAAG
>DATCLO010000187.1:0-16124 GCA_036563875.1 Cyclobacteriaceae bacterium | reverse complement strand
ATTGAAGAATGATGGTGCTGATGGTCCCCACACTCCGGTCTGAACATCGTTAACCGACATGTGTATCGCTCCTCCTCCACCACCTTCTAAGGGTCCTGTTGGATTGCCCGTTGCGGAGTTATTCATGAAAACACAGGTCGTGAATTTGGCATTCGAACCAACAAGACTGACAGCTCCACCCGATCCGGGACGTGTTGAGCCATCGGGAGAGATAACAGTTGCCTTATTAAGCCGGAAGGTAACTGAATCAATTACAGCGTGGTCACCCAACAAGACCAGACCCCCACCACTACGCGTCGCTTCGTTGCTGACGAATTCACATACACGAATTTGCGGGCTGTAGTCGACAGCCTCAAAGGAGCCCACATACATTCCACCTCCCGAGAGGTTTGCTATGTTGCGAATGAACTGCGTGTTCCTGATTTCTGAATTCATTTGCGCGCCGGTAGGGCCTGGCTTTGTGTAAAACCCTCCTCCTTCTGAAGCAGCATAGTTAGCCTGAAATTTGGTGTTGCGTATGGTGGGACTGCTCGCAAAGGACGGTGCCTGCAGATCATTGAACCATCCAGCTCCGTCAAGATTGGGATCAAGGAGCAACATCGTGCCGGGATCAGCATCACCTCCTACAATAATGAATCCATCAACGCCGGTGTTGCCATCAACGTTGACTGTATACACAACATGGTACGCGTTTGCACCTACAATATCATCAGTATCATTAAGTATGCCGCCCGTGAGGACATCATTGTGATCGATATCACCACTGAGGATGGTACGATTCGCTTGCCAGTCGCGCTCCGCTTTTGAAACTTCCACTCCTGTAAATCCTCCAAACAGCATAACGCCGTTTGGTATCTGAAATGTCTTCTCGCGCGGATCGAGTACCATGTCCTGATTGACATCGACGATCGTCTCCGGATAGTACGTCCCGGTCGCGACCCATATCTCTGTACCATACGAAGCCGCCCCAAGTGCATCCGTCAAAGATGTGTAAGCATCTCCCCAACTTGAACCGTTATTCGCTCCTGTCGCAGCGTGGTTGACATAAATCACCTGCGCGCCGGAAGAAATCGAAATTCCGGCCATACATACCAAGCCAGCTATAAACCTTTTCATATCCTATTGCCCTCAGATTCGTTTACGGAGCAAGGTAGTCCGCTGGCTTACCGAATTTTTGCACGCATGTAACAGTGATGCGCGCGGATGTAACGACTTACTTTTGGGATACCGTAGATAGGGTTTTCACTACCGCGCGGGCGCCTTCGGTGTAAGGCGTTGGTGTGAAATTGTAGGTCCGTTCGAACTTCGTGCTGTCGAAAATGTAATCGCGGTCAAACTGGTACAGCATCTCACTCAACTCGCCCATCAGGGGGTTGAACAGTCCCATAACTGTGACGAGGAACTTCGGTGCAACCATCTTACGTGGTGCAACACCCATCTCCCGGGCAAAAAGCTCTATCCACTCCAGGCCGGTCAGTGGATTAGGTGCCGTCGGCAGGTGCCATATCTGGTTAAACGCAGAGGGATCATTTCCCAAAATGGCAGTCGCTTTTGCTGCGTCCGGTGTATAAGTGAAAGAATGCTTCTTGTCCAACCTACAGAACCAATTTGCGGGCTTTCCGTTTTGCATATTCTTCACCGTCATTTCCAACAGCGCGCTCATTCCGACATTTAAGTCAGGGCCGTAAAAATCAGCCGACCGGGCAATGATAGCTCTGAGTTCACCGCCAGCCATTGCATCAATCAGCATTTGATCCACCTGAGCACGCACCCTACCCTTCTTTGAAGGAGGATTGACCGGCGACCCTTCGGTCATATGTCCGATATGAGCAATATCAATCGGGTATACATTGTCAAAGAACACGAGACGAGTGCCATGACGTTTGCACGCGGTGATAACGTTTTGCATAAGCGACGGCCACTTTTCACGCCAAACCTTAACGGTGTACGGAAGGCCGACGGTCAGATACGCAGCCTCTGCTCCGCGTACGGCCGCGTCTGCAGCATTTGGATCCAGGAGATCGCCGGGAAACAACTCTTCGTCGCCCACCACCTTCTTCGGATTGCGGGCCACCAAGCGTATCCGGTCTGTATATGACTTGAGGGCTCTGGCTAACTCAACGCCAATAGCGCCACCTGATCCTAGTATAACTTGTAATCCCATGTCTTCAAATTCCGGGCATTAAGTTAATGCTAATTCCAACGAACTAAATATGCTTGCCCGTTTTGAATGGAAAACATCTTCCCTAAATTTATAGGGTATCGTCACCATCACGGAATCAAGAAATCAAACCTCAAACTCATGGCAAAAAAAGTTAAGAAGGCCGCGAAGAAGGCCGCAAAAAAGGCAACCAGAAAGGTAGCCCGGGCCGCAAAGAAGGGCGCGCGAAAGACCCGCAAGACCGCAAAAAAAGCGGTGGCAAAAGCTAAGAAGACAGCGAAGAAAGCAACAAAGAAAGCCAAGTCAGCTACCCGGAAGGTAGCACGCAAGGTTAAATCGAAAGCCCGGGCAATCTCTAAAGCTGTGACAGCCAAAGCAACGGAACTCAAACAGGCCAGCGCCGAGAAAGCAGAGGAGCTGAAGAAAGAGGCTGAGGAATGGAAAGATGTTGTGACTGAAAAAGCCGAGGACCTCAAGGAGTCTTTGGAAGATAAGCTGAAGAAGCTTCAGGATAACTGGATGGGATAAAAGTGTTGATGTGTTAAATGTGTTGATGTGCTGATGTGGGTGCGTGCGTATTGAGAGGGCTTCAGATTGAGTACGTTGGGATGTCCATGAGGCTGCTGTGGATTTGATGCGCGTTGGGTCCCTTTAGGGAATCAAAGGGCGCGTGGGAATAAAACGGTGGCCCGCGTTGTCAGGATGGTTTGTGCTGCCCCGACCTTACGGTCGCACCCTCAGAACTAGCCAACAACTCCTTTGCTCGCGCCATCGCATAGTCGATATGGCTAAGCAGATTCTCCGGCGCCACAACGGAATAGATATCGGCTTTCTCCAGGTCGATCCTGATATTATCACTCACACCTGAGAGGATGGTTGTCACGTTTTGTTGATTGAAGTGTCTGATGATTTCCTTCAGACGATAAATGCCTGTGGCATCAATGAAGGGTACACTCCGCATTCTTAGGATAAGGATCTTCGGCTTTTGTTCCAGGGCGCGGATTGTGTCCTGGAAATGCTGGGCCGCGCCAAAGAACAGCGCACCCTTGATCTCATAAAGCACAACGCCTTTCGGAATGGCCGACAGTTCTTGTTCGAACAGTTGCTCGCCGCTGTTCTCGTCAGCAGGTGTCTCCAATTTCTCTACGCTTACCGAATCGCTCATCCGTTTCATGAAAGCAAATCCGGCCAGGATCATCCCGATTTCGATGGCGACGATGAGGTCGAGCAAAACCGTTAGAAAGAAAGTCACGAGCAACACGGCAACATCCATCTTGTTGCCCTTGAGCAGGGAGACAAAGTTGTGCCATTCGCTCATGTGGTAAGCAACGACCACGAGGATACCCGCCAGGCATGCCATGGGAATCAGTCCCGCATAAGGACCAAGCGATACCATGATCAACAGAAGGACCAGCGCATGTGTGATGCCGGCGATGGGGGTGCGACCACCGTTGCGAATGTTGGTCGCGGTACGCGCGATGGCACCCGTTGCAGGAATACCTCCGAAGAGGGCAGACATAACGTTAGCGGCGCCCTGTGCAACCAGTTCAGCATTTGACCGGTGTCGACCACCCGTCATGCCATCAGCAACGACAGCCGAAAGCAATGACTCTATTCCTCCAAGAAGTGCGATGGCAATTGCAGGTTCGATCAGCTTCTTAATTGTTTCATACGACAACGAAGGAATTGCAGGCGCGGGAAGTCCGCGCGGTATCTCGCCATACACGGAACCAATCGTAGCCACCGGGAGGTCTAGAATAGATACCGCCAGCGTACTGAGAATGATGGCAACCAGTGAGCCGGGTACCTTCGTTGTTACCTTATGAAAATAGACGCCGATCAAGACAGTCCCGGTCGCAATTCCAAAAGAGATCCAGTTGATCTGGTCCAGGTGTTTGATGAATGTAACCCATTTTGCTATGAAGTCGGCCGGTACCGACTCTATCGGGAGTCCGAAAAAGTCCTTGATCTGAGACGAGAAAATGATTACTGCAATACCACTGGTGAATCCAACAATAAGCGGATAAGGAATGTACTTCAGCAGGTTTCCCATTCGGGCAACGCCCATGATGATAATGAGGAAACCTGCTATGAACGTGGCAATCGTTAGCCCGGCCACACCATGCTCCTGCACAATGGCATATACAATAACAATGAATGCACCAGTGGGACCTCCTATCTGTACGCGGCTTCCACCGAAGGCGGAAATAATAACCCCGGCAACGATAGCAGTTACGAGACCCTTATCGGGGGAAACACCAGATGCGATAGCAAAGGCGATGGCCAGGGGAAGTGCTACCACTCCTACGATCAGTCCCGCCACCAAATCCCGGAATAGCTGTTCCCTTGTTATCCCTTCCCGGAGGACGGAAAACAACTTGGGCGTAAACTGATTGTGTTTCATCTATTGCACGGAAACGCGCAAAAATAGATGAAATTTCGATTCGTTGGTCACATCCCTATCGACGACATTTTATTCATACCGAAGCGAATGCGCCGGGTTGGCCCGCGCGGCCTGTAACGTATGGAATGAAATGGTGATAACGGCAACAAGCGTCACGGCAACTCCGGGCAATGCGAAGATCCACCACGACATGCTAATCCGGTTGGCAAAACCTTGCAGCCATTGGTTCATGATAACCCATGCAATCGGCGTCGCGATCAGAATCGAAACGGCAACCAACACCACGAAATTCCTGCCTACCAGCAACAGTATACCCGGAACGGAAGCGCCCATCACCTTTCGTACACCGATCTCCTTCGTGCGCTGAACTGCGGTCAGGGATGACAATCCAAAAAGTCCCAGGCACGCAATGACTATCGCGAGAAGGGAGAACAATGCGGTAATTCTGCCAAACTGTTGGTCAGCCTTGTACTGGTTGTTATAATGCTCATCAAGGAAGAAATAAGCGAACGGATTACCAGGAAACACGGTAGCGTAGGTTTCCTTGACCCGATCTATCGTCTGTGGCATATCGGTAGCCTTTACTTTAAGCGAGTAATAGTTTCTCGCATCCGGAATGAATCTGAAAATGATTTGGTCGTGTGCCTTCTTCAGAGACTCCTGGTGATAGTCCTTCAAAACGCCTATGATCCGGAAGGTGTCTCCCCAGAAGAATATTTCCTTTTGAAGCGCATCTTCCACATTCTCAAAGCCCATTAAACGTGCTGCCGACTGGTTCATCATTACGCTGCTTTGCTCATTCGGATAGTCCCGGGAGAAAGACCTGCCCGCCACAAGTTTTAGTCCGTAGGCATCTACAAAATCATAGTCCGTGCCAATGACACGATATTGTTTACTGTCTTGCTCCCCTTGCGACAACAACCGGATACCGCCGGCATTCCATTCGGGCTGCTGGCCCGGAACAGCGGTAGACGCTGTCACGGCTGTGATATCAGGGTATTCAGAAACCGTGTTGCGAAACACTTCGAATTTCGTAGCGTAAGTGGAATCGACGGATGCCGGGGCACGTATGACCAGCGTTTGATCGATGTTTACGCCCAAGTCTTGCTGGCGCATGTAGGAAATTTGCCGATATACCGTGAAGGTACCGACAAGCAGCACTACCGTAGCAACAAACTGGAAGATGACTAGTCCCTTACGCAGGTACATGCCTTTCCAGGTGTTACGGAACCTTCCCTTCAACACCTCAACGGGTCTGTACCCAGAGAGTACAAATGCCGGATAGAGACCGGACAAAAGACTTCCGGCAGCAAGTACCCCAACAAGAATCAACCAGAAGGTCGGAGACTCAAGAAGTGTAAACCCGATATCTCTGCCCGCAAGCTGATTGAAAAAAGGTAAAGCAACGACTACGATAGCCAAAGCCAGGAGAAACGCCAGCACGTTTAGAAATGACGATTCCATCAGGAACTGCCGAATCAGCTGCATGCGGAAACCACCCAGGACCTTGCGCAGGCCTACTTCACGCGCGCGTTCCATCGACCGGGCAGTCGAGAGGTTCACGTAGTTGATCCACGCAATGAGAATGACGAAAAGAGCGATAACCCCCAGGAAATATGTTGAACTTCTACTGCCGTTGACTTCGAATTCGCCCATGTAGTGGGAATCGAGGTGGATGTCGTCCACCCTTTGAAGATGAAATGCCATGCCTGCATCAAACTGACGAAGTTGTTCGCCGGCCTGCCTTTCCACCAGGTCAGGTATCTTGGCCTCAAACGCAACGGGGTCTGTCCCTTCCCTGAGAAGGATGTAATTCCAGAAGCCGTCCCACATCCAGGCCGTACGCACTTGCTCTCCCCACCATTGTACAACGGTCTCAAAGGAATACAACACATCCGGCTTCATATGACTGTTCTCGGGAACGTCCTCGAACACCCCGGTTACTTCAAAATCAACCTGGCCATTCATCCTCAAAGTTTTTCCCACAGGCTCTTCATCACCGAAGTAACGCTTCGCTGCTGACCTCGAAAGCACCAAGGTCTGCGGACGCTCCAGGACAGTCTCCGGATCGCCCTTAATCAGAGGTATTGAGAATACTTTGAAAAAGGCCTCGCTGGCGTAATACGCCTTCTCTTCCTTGAAGAACACGTCGCCGTAGCTCAGCACCTCCATTCCCTGACGCATGCGCACATACTCTTCTACTTCGGGAAAGTTGTCCTTCAACGCCTGGCCAATGGCCGAGCATCCATAGGCCCACTCAGTGGACAGTACGCCCTTGTCAAATCGGTCCTGCTTCAGTCGGAATATGCGATCCTTCTTAGTGTGGTAGTTGTCATAACTCAACTCATGCATTACGTATTGCGTGATGAGCAGACACGCTGCGATCCCAATGGACAAGCCCAGGATGTTGATCAGTGAGAATATCTTATTCTTTCTGATGTTGCGCCAGGCGATAAGGAAGTAGTTGCGAAGCATAATTAAGATGAGACCGTTTAAAATTTAAATTAGTTCTTATTTGTTGAGGTTCCAGAGGTCAGGGGTTGGCAGAGATAACAAGGTTTGCAAAATCACCGGCGGATCCATTCCCAACCCACAATCCGATGCCGCCAGTCTCGCGTGTGCTAAGCTTTTCCACGACAAGGCTCGGTTGTGAAGATCCGTTTACGAATACGGCAATCGACTTTCCTTCCACCTTAATTGCCGCGTGAAACCAGTCGTCAGGATTGACCCTGTCCGTTAATTGGCTCTCATATTTCCCTGGAAACTGTTGCCGCAGAGCACCCCAGTCATGATCTGGCATACTGATGTATTGCACCGAATGGCTTTTGCGCACAGGGTCGGGTGATTGAAAGTTGAATGGCCGGAAGTATACGGCGTCATAAGCATCCCCGCCTGAGCCGTGAAAGGCGATGCCGACAAAGCTTTGCCCTGGCTTATTCTTCCCGCGAATGTCTACTTCGATGGTTCCCGATGTGAAAGTGAAATCGTCGAGCCATACCAGGCCGTTACCCTCTTTTTCGTCGAGCGTTATTCCCGACCAAGTTCCTTCATTTAACAGAGTCATAGTCCTATTCACAGTGACGCAGTTATCACCCGATTTAAGATCTTCGAGATTAACACGCTGGCTGAATGATGTGCCCGACGTAATCAGTAGTAGTAACAAGAAGGTTGGTTTCATATTTTCTTGCCCAGGGGGATTTAGCTGTAACGTGCTTATTCAATGTTGATGCCATTCCAGATTAAGACTCCGAAAGGCCGTTTCTGTGTTCTGGTAGCGACGTTTCCGGACAGCGGCGTCCGGTTGTGGACGGTAGGCGTTGCAAGCGAAACCTGACTCTTATTAACCGCAGAGTGTCGCCTTACGCGGCATGGTGTTTCCATATTTGAGCGTACCAACAAGAATCATGAAGCCTATGTGTTCTATTATGACCTATATGTGCTATGTGGTTCAAAATAATTTTGAAAAAATTTTCCGATAGCCCGGTTGTTAGCCACCAGAGATTAAATAACGTTCAGGAAGCAAAAAGCGCTTTTACCTTTACTTTTTCAAAATTGTATAACTCACAGAGTATAATCGAGATAAGGAATTTTGATAAATTTATAGTACAACATCAGCCCTCTTCATTTGTCGCGTCTGAAGCTGTGGATTATCTCCGAACTCATTAAGAATCACGTAGTTAGTTGAAAATTTTTCTTGCAATCGAGCATTGCATTTACTTACTTTACACAACCACCTTGAAGCATACATCGCTTCGAATTTTTTATCGTGGTCACGGTCTGGTACCGTAACTTTTTTAAACCCGAAACAAACAACCCCAAATGAAGAAAACTGAAAAGTTGACGCATCCGAACCTGGCGGTGTATGCGCTGATGATGGTGACGATGCTACTGTTAGCCTGTATGTGGCTGTTAAGAGGCTAGTGAATTTGCTGCGGCCGGGAGACTACGCGAAGAGATCAGAGCTCAGGTAGCGGTCGCCCCGGTCGCAGATAATGAAGACGATCAAACCACTTTCGAGTTCTGAAGCGACCTTCATCGCGGCGCTGAGCGCACCTCCGCTGCTCATCCCGGCAAGAATTCCTTCTTCCCGTGCAAGTCGTTTGGTGTACAACCGTGCGTCGGCTTCGACGACATCGATAATGCGATCGACGCGGTCGCGTTCATAAATTTTCGGCAGGAACTCGGGCGACCATCGCCTGATGCCGGGAATGCAGGAGCCATCAGTAGGTTGAGTACCGATGATCTGAATATCCTTTCTCTGTTCTTTCAGATATCGTGATACTCCCATAATTGTACCGGTAGTACCCATGGCTGACACAAAATGGGTGATCTTGCCCTCGGTGTCTCGCCAGATTTCCGGACCGGTAGTTCGGTAGTGAATGCGGTAGTTATCCGGGTTAGCGAACTGGTTCAGTATGTAGTAGCCATCATTGGCGGCCATCTCCTCGGCCAGTTGACGCGAGAACTCTATTGTCTTTGCTGCTGGTGTGAGGATCACCTTTGCGCCGTATGCTTCCATTGCGAGGATGCGTTCGCGCGTGGAGTTATCGGGCATAATCAGCGTCATCTGAAGTCCCAGGAGCTGGCCGATCATGGAAAGTGCGATACCGGTATTGCCGCTGGTCGCCTCCACCACCTTGTCGCCCGGCTTCAGGTCTCCCCTTTCCATCGCTGCACTAAGCATGCCGTATGCTGGCCGATCTTTAACGCTTCCGCCCGGATTATTCCCCTCGAGCTTTCCGAAGATTTTTACACGGGGATTGGTCGGAATGCGTCGGAGCTCAACCAGAGGAGTATTGCCGATAAGGTCGGTAAGTTTCATTTTATGGGTTGTTCAAAGAAGAAAACGATCATGGATTAATCATGCTCCCCTGACCGAATGACTACGAGATCGGATTCGCTGGGATCTCCGCCGTTCATCCGTGCCTGGTAATATACCTTGGAGTATGGAGGAACACTGCGCGTGAGCCAGACGTTCCCGCCGATCACACTGTGATGGCCGATCACTGTTTCGCCACCCAGTATGGATGCCCCGGCATAAAGCACGACGTGATCTTCTATGGTAGGATGTCGCTTTCGCTGGGCGTCTTCCTTGCTGACGCTCAAAGCACCAAGGGTAACGCCCTGGTATATCTTTACATGGCTTCCAATGTGCGTAGTCTCGCCTATCACCACACCCGTACCGTGGTCGATACAGAAGTATTCGCCAATCGTGGCCCCTGGGTGGATGTCTATCCCGGTTTTGCTGTGGGCATGCTCGGTAATCATGCGCGGTATGTCCGGCACGTTGAGCTTCAGCAAAGCGTTGGCAATACGGTACGAGGCAATCGCGTAAAACCCGGGATAAGTTCGGATAACCTCGTTCTGGGTTCTCGATGCCGGGTCGCCCTCAAGCATGGAGACGGCGTCATTCAGGAGTTTACGGTGGATTTCGGGAAGCGCATCGAAAAACTCCTTGGCGATGCGCTCTGCATCTAGGCTCTGCCCTACCTTAAACAGTAAGTGATCCAACTCCAGACGGAGCCCATCAATGTGCAACTCAAATTCTCTCTCGGAAGCAAAATGCAATGCGCCAAAATCAGGAAATAGCGTAGCTAGTAAGCCGTCATGGAATTTGACAACCATTGCGGGCGAAGGACAGGGCGGACAGTCTCTGTGCGCCTGGTAGAGCCTGGTGGTAAAGGCTTTTTCCATGGAAGAAACTTAAAGTGCTCGTCGGCAACCGGACGGGGCCTGCAGAAGTTAACATATGTTCTCCGCAAGAGCATTTGGTCATTGCCCGGACAGCAATGTTAAATAATCTCGCAAACGAAACAAAATTGAAGGTTTGCAAGCCCTTTTATGTAAACGACAATCCCCTACCCGCAAGTTCAATCGGTGCCGTAGCGTTAATATGGAAAGGTGACCGGTGGTAACCGGAGGAAGGAGCCTCTAATCACTAATCCATCGTCGCCGTCAGGCGACCGCCCTCTGCGGTCCCTAAAGGCACAATATAGATTCATTGGCAGGACATCGGATATCTTAACACCCTCTCAGCGTCTCTCTGGACTCCGCGGCGCCGCTGCTCTGCGGCTCTGTGGTTAAATCACTCAAAACAACTCCTTCGCTATGCGATAAATCGGGTCGGATTTGCCCATCGAATAAAAGTGAAGTGTCGGCACGCCGTACTTGATCAGCTCGCGCGATTGCTGTATGCACCACTCAATGCCCACCTCTTTAGCCTCCGCATTGTTCTTGCATTTGTCGATGGCATCCGCAAGGTCTTCGGGGATGTCGATATGAAACACCTTCGGCAGTACAGTTGTCTGCCCTTTGCTCGTGATCGGCTTAATGCCCGGGATAATTGGAACATTGATACCCATCTCACGGCACTTCGTGACAAAATCGAAATACTTCTTATTGTCGAAAAACATCTGCGTGACGACATATTGAGCGCCGAGGTCAACCTTCAGCTTCAGGTATTTTAAGTCGGTCGTCAGGTTAGGTGCGCAATAGTGCTTTTCGGGGTATCCCGCAACGCCAATACAGAAGTTCGTTGGCGTTGGGTTTTGCAGCGTATCATCCAGGTATCGACCCTGGTTCATCGCGACCACCTGCTGCAGCAGCTCCGATGCGTAATGGTGTCCTCCGGGTTCGGGTACAAAGCGCGACTCTGTCTTGATGGCGTCACCTTGCAACACCAACACGTTGTCAATTCCCAAAAAGTGAAGGTCGATCAGCGCATTCTCTGTCTCTTCTTTCGTGAACCCGCCACAGATGATGTGGGGTACCGTATCTACCTTATACTTGTTTTGAATCGCCGCGCAAATACCCACCGTGCCAGGACGCTTCCTCGTCGTGCTCTTCTCCAGCAAGCCGTTTTCCTTCGTCTTGTACACGTACTCCTCGCGGTGATAAGTAACATCAATAAACGGCGGCTTGAACTCCATCAACGGATCAATATTTGCAAACAGTGTTTCTATGTTCTCTCCTTTTAGCGGAGGAAGGATTTCTATGGTGAAGAGGGTTTTTCCGTTAGCGCGGGAGAGATGCTCGGTTACTTTCATGGATTATGGATTCTTGCCTAATTGTGTTGATGTGTTGATGTGTTGGTGTGTTGATGTTGGTTCACAGCAAACATTTGGATTTGGTCTTCATCGTTTGGTTGGTTACGTTCTGTTCCGGAGATACCGGATCAATCCAAGGATGAGGTTCTTGGTCTCGGCTGCTTTTGATCGCAGAGAGCTAAGCTTCTCGTCCGGTAGGTAACATAGGTCTTCAAACACATACAACATCCTTTCCACCTCCTGAACAGAACTTTGTGCCGTGTCCAGGAATCGAATAAAATCTTTGTCGCTGAAGCGGCCGAATCCTTCAGCAATGTTATTCATCGCGGAAAGAGCTGCCTTTTTGAACTGACTCCGGGTGTCAAAGTCGGTTCTTAGTATTCCTTCATTGGCGGCCTTGTATGTTTCGCGTACCAGGGCCCTGGCGGCCTGCCAGCACCTTAAGTCTTCAAAACGTTCAATTTTGCTCATGGCTAACGAGGGTTTTTCTGCAATACTACACAATGATTGCAAACCCCGTATATCGCTCATGTTCAACAAAGCAGTCATTCAACCCTTACTCTAAGCTATAATCTTGGACCAACATCAACACATCAACACATCAACACATCAACACTTCAACTCTTCAACACATTTATCCGTACGCCAGATTTGGCGCTAGCCACCTCTCCACCTCTTCCACCGTCATGCCCTTTCGTGATGCATACTCTTTAACCTGGTCTTTGTCTATCTTTCCCAGTCCAAAGTACTTCGAATGGGGACTGGCGAAGTAGTAGCCGCTTACGGAGGATGCGGGATACATCGCGAAGGAGTCTGTTAAGCGGATGCCGGCTTGACGTTCTGCATCAAGTAAGTCGAAGAGAATTCTCTTCTCGGTATGATCCGGGCAAGCCGGATAGCCAGGTGCAGGACGAATGCCGCGATAGCGTTCTGCGATGAGATCATCGTTCGTCAGGTTTTCATCCTTCGCATAACCCCAGAATTCCTTGCGCACCTTTTCGTGCAGGCATTCTGCGAACGCTTCCGCAAGTCGGTCGGCCAATGCCTTGACCATTATCTCGGAGTAGTCGTCCTGCGTTGCGCGATACTTCTCAACAAGTTCCTCCAGCCCGATGCCAGCGGTGACGGCGAAAAGTCCCAGGTAATCAGTCTTACCTGAATCCTCCGGCGCGATGAAGTCGCTAAAGCAGAAGTTGGGAAGATTCTTCGCCTTCTTGTTCTGCTGACGAAGGAAGTGCATTACGGCAAGTTCTTCGCGACTGCCGTTCGCGCTAAACAGTTTTACGTCGTCCGTCGGTGTGGCGACTGCAGGATAGAAGCCTATAACACCATTTGCCCTTAGGCTCTTGTTCGCTATGATTTCGTCGAGAAAACGCTGTGCGTCTTCGTAGAGACGCGTGGCTTCAGCTCCAACGACAGGATCCTTCAGTATGCCTGGGAATCGTCCGGCGAGCATCCATGTCTGGAAGAATGGAGTCCAGTCGATATAGTTTCTCAGCGTGGCGAGGGGAAAATCCAGCAACACTTTGTTCCCCAGGAACGACGGCGTTACGATTTCTTCCTTTTCCCAGTCGATCGCGACTTTGTTTTGTCGCGCGTCCGCCAGGGTAATGTAGTGCTTGTCTTCCTTACGACGCTCGTGATCCTCCCGAAGCTTGAGGTACTCATCTTTGAATCTGCGATGCGCAGCCTCGCGCGTCTGGGGGCTGATGAATTCACTGGCGACAGGCACGCTTCGCGACGCATCGAGCACGTGTACTACCGGTCCGTCGTATGCCGGATCAATCTTTACAGCGGTGTGGATGCGTGATGTCGTCGCTCCTCCAATAAGGAGCGGAAGTTTCATTTGGCGGCGCTGCATTTCCTTCGCCACGTGTACCATCTCATCAAGAGAAGGCGTGATGAGACCACTTAAGCCAACGATGTCCACCTTTTCACTCACGGCAGTATCGAGAATCTTTTCGGCAGGGACCATTACGCCGAGGTCTACGACGTCATAATTATTGCATGCGAGCACTACGCCGACGATATTCTTTCCAATGTCGTGAACGTCTCCTTTGACTGTTGCGAGGAGAATGCGTGCTGCGGGTTTACCTGCGTTGCCCGATTTTCGCTTCTCTTCCTCCAGGTATGGCGTGAGATACGCCACCGCCTTTTTCATGACCCGCGCACTCTTGACGACCTGGGGAAGAAACATTTTACCTGCGCCGAAGAGGTCGCCCACGACGTTCATGCCGTCCATAAGCGGCCCCTCGATTACGCCCAGCGGCCCGTACTTTTGGCGTGCCTCTTCCGCATCTTCTTCGATATAGTCAATAATCCCTTTTACCAGTGAATGCGTCAGGCGTTCTTCGATGGTGCCGCTGCGCCACGCCGTGTCGGCTTCTTTCCTTTTCACGCTGCCCTTCACCCGGTCGGCAAATTCGAGGAGACGCTCCGTGGCATCATCCCTGCGGTTCAGGAGCACATCTTCCACACGCTCGAGAAGTTCCTTGTCGATTTCGTCGTACACTTCAAGCATAGTGGGATTCACGATTCCCATGTCCATACCACTTCGTATCGCGTGATACAGAAAGGCGGCGTGCATGGCTTCGCGTACCTTTTGATTGCCGCGAAAGCTGAAGGATACATTGCTGACACCGCCACTCACCTTGGCATGTGGAAGGTTTTTCTTTATCCACTCTGTAGCGCGGAAGAAGTCGAGCGCATAGTTCCTGTGTTCTTCGAGTCCGGTGGCCATCGGAAAGATGTTCGGGTCGAAGATTATATCATGAGGCGGGAATTTGACCTTATCAACGAGAAGCCGATATGCACGCTCACAAATAGCGATCCTTCGCTCATACGTGTCGGCCTGTCCCTCCTCGTCGAACGCCATGACGACAACGGCGGCGCCGTATTTCTTGACGAGTTTGGCCTGCCTCAGGAACTCCTCCTCTCCTCCCTTGAGGCTTATCGAGTTGACGATACCTTTTCCCTGCAGGCACTTTAATCCCGCTTCGATAACATTCCATTTGGAGGAGTCGATCATGACCGGGACCCGGGCGATCTCCGGCTCGGACGCCATCAGGTTAAGAAATTTAACCATAGCTGCTTCCGCATCGATCATCCCTTCGTCCATGTTGACGTCGATGATTTGTGCACCGCCTCGCACCTGGTCAAGCGCTACTTCCAGCGCTTCATCGAATCGATCGGCCTTGATGAGTTCAAGGAATCGCTTAGAGCCCGTGACGTTCGTACGTTCGCCAATGTTAACAAAGTTTGAATTGGGCGTAAACGTAACCGCCTCCAGGCCACTCAACCTCAAATATTGATTATGCATTGTCTGGTTCTTAAAGAATGGGGTTGTCTGTCAGGCGGCGCGCTGCTCTGCCAACACCCTTGGTTTATACTTCTTGCACAATTCTGCGATGGCCTTGATGTGTTCGGGGCTGGTACCGCAACATCCTCCCAGAATGTTGACAAGACCTTCCTTGAGATATTCCTCAACTTGCGCGGCCATTTCTTCCGGCCCCTGATCGTACTGCCCGAACTCATTGGGCAAGCCGGCATTGGGATAGGCGCTCACATAGAACGGCGCTTGTTCGTTGAGTATCTGCAGGTACGGTCTCAACGCACTTGCACCCAGTGCGCAGTTCAGGCCAATACTGAGCAGCGGTACGTGTGAAAGTGAAACGAGGAAAGCTTCGGTGGTCTGGCCGGACAAGGTTCTTCCGCTGGCATCGGTGATCGTCCCGGACACCATGATGGGTGTTTCCTTGCCACGCTCTTCGAAAAGGGTTTGTATAGCAAAAAGCGCGGCTTTGGCATTCAGCGTATCCGTTATCGTTTCGATGAGCAGTACATCTACACCACCATCCAGAAGCCCACGCGCCTGTTCTGTAAAGGCTTCGGTGAGTTCGTCAAAGGTGACTGCGCGGTAACCCGGGTTGTTGACATCAGGGGACATCGACGCCACTTTGTTCGTCGGTCCCATAGCACCAGCCACGAACCTGGGTTTAGTGGGGTCGTTTGCCGTGAATTCATCAGCAACTGACCGGGCAAGTTTAGCTGACTCGAAGTTCATTTCATAACAGACCGACTGCAGACCGTAGTCAGCCTGTGCGATGGAATTGCTGCTGAATGTATTCGTTTCGATGATATCCGCACCGGCTTCCAGGTATTCCCTGTGGATAGCGGCAATCACATCCGGCCTGGTTATCGAAAGCAGGTCGTTGTTTCCCTTCAATGCATGTGCATGGTCCTTGAAGCGCTCGCCCCGAAAGTCAGCTTCCTCCAGCGAATAGCGCTGAATCATTGTACCCATGGCGCCGTCGAGCACCAGGATCCTTTCTCTTAAAATCTCCGTGATTGTCATAGACTCTCTTCTTGTATATACGCTTTCCAGAGAGCCCAAAATGGTGGGATGCCTATCTTTTCCATCCCCGCAAGCGGGGCTGGTGGGAATTAGCACAACGCCGCGGCCGAACCGGGCAGGATGCTAAGACGTCATAGGGCCCAATCCCTCGGTCTTTCT
>DATCLO010000186.1:0-4710 GCA_036563875.1 Cyclobacteriaceae bacterium | reverse complement strand
CCGTTTATGTCGAGGTACGACTCGTCGAAGAGATCAGCCAACTGAATGCAGTCACAATCTCAGCAAGTGCATTTACTGCCAGTGACGAATCCCGAAGGACAGTGTTCCGCGCACTCGACATTGCAACAACTGCCGGCGCTACCGCCGACATTGCCGGCGCACTCAACACCCTGCCCGGTACCCAAAAGGTCGGCGAGACCGGAAGGTTGTTTGTCCGTGGCGGCGACGGCGAAGAGGCAAAGACTTTCATCGATGGCATGCTGGTACTTGATGCCTACAATCCGTCCGCCCCTAACACACCTTCGCGCAGCAGGTTCCTGCCCTTCATGTTCAAGGGAACAAGCTTTAGCACCGGAGGATACTCTGCCGAATTTGGTCAGGCGTTGTCGTCGGTTCTTGCACTCGACTCAAAAGACGAAACAGAAATAACGCGCACTGACCTTGGTTTGCTTTCCGTCGGTGGCGACATCACGCACACACAAGCCTGGGATGGAGGATCAGCCGCGGCGAAGATCGAATACACGAACGTACGGCCTTATGTTAAATGGGTTAAGCAGGATATCGACTGGAAAAGTGCGCCGTTGTCCGTTGCGGGAATTGGGTCTTTCCGCCAGCGCGTGACCCGGACCGGAATGCTTAAGCTCTACGCCAATTTCAATAGCTCGGACTTCTCTCTGCTTAACCACGACATCGACGATCCATCACAAACTCAACTGCTGAGCCGGGACAATCGCTATACGTATGTCAACGCTTCTTATAAGGACATATTCAATGACAACTGGACCATCCGTGGGGGCGTAGCATACACAAAACTTGATGATGACTTCAATGTCGACAACGACGAGATCCGCGAAAAGGAAATAGGCACACATATCAAAACCGTTGTCGAAGGCTCACTCCATGAACAGGTTGAACTGCGTACCGGCGTAGAGTTCTTTACGCGAAACTACAGCTATGACTTCACGCCGGAAGCCGGTGACGCCATCAGCGGGCAGTTCGAAGAAAACCTCACATCCGTTTTTGCTGAAACCGACATCTACGCAAGCAACAGCTTTGTAACACGCGCCGGTGTAAGAGTTGAACATAACAGCCTGACGGACAATGTTACGCTCGACCCGCGGCTTTCACTCGCTCACAAGGTCGGCGAGAACGGACAGGTATCTCTCGCCTGGGGAAAATTCAGGCAGACGGTAAGAAATGAATGGCTTCGGCAGCAACCCGGACTCGATCCGGAGCGCGCATCTCACTTCATCCTTAGCTACCAACGCATTCAAGCCAACAAAACCGTTCGGATCGAAGCGTATCACAAACAATACAACGACCTCATAAAGATCAAGGACGGTATCATTGCCAACGATGGCAACGGCTACGCCCGGGGTTTGGAATTCTTTTGGAGAGACAACAACTCGATAGAAAGACTCGATTACTGGATCTCATACTCTTTCCTTGACACGGAGCGTGATTACCTCGACTTCCCCACAAAGGCTACTCCTTACTTTGCCTCAAAACACAACTTCTCGATCGTCGGCAAATATTTCATGCCGAAGCTGAAAAGTCAGGCAGGCGCTACGTGGTCATTCACCAGCGGAAGGCCTTACAACAATCCAAATGAACCGGTGTTTAACGGCGGAAGAACACCTTCCTACATTGACCTGAGTTTCAACTGGAGCTATCTGCCGAAGCCTAACATTATCGTGTACTTCTCATGCACGAACGTGTTGGGTCGCGACAACATCTTCGGTTACGAATACAGTTCATCCCTAAACGAGGAAGGTGTGTACAACAGGCGGCCAATACGTCAGCCCGCGCCACGCTTCATCTTCCTGGGCATCTTCTACACGATTTCAAAAGATAAAACGGTCAATCAATTACCAACACTATAACTCAACTACCATGAAAAAACATACCATCATCGGATCGTTAATCGCAGCGTTGATGATCACGCTCGCTCTTCCTGGACTTGCTAACGACAAGAAATACGAGGAAGCTATGAAGAAGAATATTCTCGCCGTCTACCAGGCGCAGTCGATTCCAGAACTTCAGCAGGCGGTAAACGCGCTGCAGCGGATCGGAGACGCAGAAAAGACGAAATGGGAACCATACTACTATGCCGCCTTTGGTTATGTGTTGATGGCGACGTGGGAAACCGAAGGCGCTAAGAAAGACGCACACCTCGATCTGGCCATGACTGCTGTGGACAAAGCAAAATCCATCGCCTCAAATGAGTCAGAGGTGATCGCCATGGAAGGGTTTGTACACATGATCCGCTTAACTGTCGACCCGGCCTCCCGCGGTCAACAGTTTTCCGGCCTCGCGATGCAGTGCTTTGCCAAAGCCGTAGAGCTCAATCCCGAAAACCCACGGGCGCTTGCGCTGATGGCGCGAATGCAATTTGGAACGGCACAGTTCTTCAACGCGTCAACAGCGGAAGCCTGTGCAACTGCAGCCCGCGCTCACGAAAAGCTGCAGTCTTATCAGTCTGAAAACCCGCTGGCACCCACCTGGGGAAAGGAGATGATTGAGGAAATGACCGCCTTGTGTAAGTGAACAGATGCAGTCTGGTCATGAAAGTGCGCTGCGTCTGCGCCTGCGCCTGCATCTGCAACTAAAAATTGCAACATCCCGGTATAAGTAAGACCTTTGCTTTCCCAGACACCATGACCATCGACCGGAGATTCATACTAGTCCAACTGCGCGACCTCTTCTTCTTTCTCCTGGCGAGCCTGGTGCAGACCTACATCACCTGCCCCGTCTGTCGCGACTACCCGCAAGCCTACCTGTTGCTATGGGCGTTCTCATTTCTGGTGTGGGTAATGCTGTGGAAAGGCAACGAATTGCTCGCGCGCTACCTGTCGAAGAAAATCTCATGGATTGAATTTCCGGTAAGGAGAGCCATAGTCGGCACGATCTGCGCGGTGGGCTACACGCTCATATCGGTAGTGGGGCTCATGTGGATATTTGAGCAGTGGTTGAATGTCGACTTCGGAAGGGGATACACGTACACCATCTACGGCTCCGTTGCAATTACGATCATAATATCGCTGTTCATGCATGGTCGTGCCTTCCTCTTGCATTGGAAGGCGGCCCTCGTGGAAAAGGAAAAGATCCAAAATGAAAGTATTGTCGCGAAGTATGAAAGCCTGAAGAACCAGGTTAACCCGCATTTTCTGTTCAACAATCTCAACGCGCTGACAAACATCGTTTATGAAGATCAGGAGAAGGCGGTCAAATTTATCAAGCAGCTCTCCGATGTCTATCGCTATGTACTCGACACGCGTGACCAGGAGGTTGTACCGCTAAAGGATGAATTGGTGTTCCTCCGCTCATACACCAGCCTTCAGCAAATTCGGTTTGGTGACAAACTCTCTATCCAAATATCTTTACAAGACGAAGAGACGTACGTGGCGCCGTTGGCCTTGCAGATGCTCATTGAGAATGCCATCAAGCACAACATCATCTCCGAAGAAGACCCGCTTGCAATAAAGGTGTACCAGGAAGACGGCTACATTGTGGTTAAGAATAACCTGCAGCGGAAAACCGTTATGGGGGAACCTTCGTCCGGAGTCGGGCTCGAAAACATTGCCAGGCGGTACGAACTCCTTACAGATAAGAAGATGATTGCCCAGGAGGAAGCCGGCGCATTCGTCGTGAAGGTCCCAGTGTTAACCAAGTCACCGCGATGGACATCCTGATTGTGGAAGATGAACCACACGCAGCGCAAAGGCTGCAGACGCTGGCCTGTGAGTTGATCCCGGGCGCCAAGATCCTGGCGTGTATCGACACGGTGAAAAAAGCGGTGCAGTGGTTGAAGTCGGGTAAGCCCGACCTGATCTTCATGGACATCCAGCTCGCCGACGGCATCAGTTTCCAGATATTCGAGCAGGTGCAGATCGATTCCCCGGTAATCTTCACAACCGCTTACGACGAATACGCCCTGAGGGCGTTTAAGGTCAATAGTATTGATTACATCCTGAAGCCGGTCGACAAGGAAGAACTTAGCAATGCCTTGCAGAAACTAAAGAACCTTTCAGGGAAAAAGGATCAACACAGCGATATCCTCAGCAACATTGCGCAGGCGCTGGAGTTCCTCAGAAAAAGGCACAAAACGCGTTTCGTCGTGAAGGTGGGTGAGCACTTGCGAACCATTGAAGTCGATTCGATCTTGTATTTCTTCAGCCAGGACAAGACCACCTTCTGCGTCACGGACGACAACCGCAACCACGTCCTCGATAATACCCTCGAGCAACTCGAAGACATGCTCGACCCCGAGGCGTTCTTCCGCATAAACAGGAAATACCTTGTACGCTCCTCGGCGATCAAGGACATCATCAGTTACACGAACAGCAGGTTAAAACTCGTGCTGAAGGGCAGCACAGACAATGACATCATCGTGGCAAGGGAACGAGTGCAGCAGTTTAAGGTGTGGCTTGATAGGTAATGCATCCCTGCCGAGGACACAATTGTACATGAAATGACCACTGACCCCTTAATCCCCTAAAGGGGGCCCGACGCGCGAATACCCGTTTCAAATAAATTGATTATCGTTTTAGAACGCTGGAGACGCGCAGCTTGCGCGTCTCAACTTGGATTCTCCGCTGAATACTAACTTCGGATTACGTCATTCATCTTAGTATCCAAGGTTCACCTTTTTTTCAGAGACGCGCAGGTTGCGCGTCTCTACTATCACTCATCGATCATCGATTACCGATC
>DATCLO010000185.1:0-3450 GCA_036563875.1 Cyclobacteriaceae bacterium | reverse complement strand
GTCGAGGAAGTTGCGATAGTGGTGTGCTTCGGAGATAACAAGTTCGTGGTAAAACTCAGCGAGGTCGGGATCCTGAATGTTTTTCCACAACACCTTGAATCGCTCACAGCTGCGCGCTTCGATGAGGGCGTTCATCAAAAGCTTCTCCACGAGTTGTTGGTCGCGACTACCTCCCTTATGTATTATCTTATTCAACGCCTCGACATATTCATCTTTGCGTTGTGGTCCGAGTCCATAGCCACGTTTTCGCAATTCAGCCAACACGCGTTCAAAGTGATTCCATTCTTCCGCGACAACAGGTGTGAGCGTATCGACCAACCGGTCTTTGTCGTGGTACTGTATAATCAGCGACACACATGACGATGCCGCCTTCTGCTCACAATACGCATGATCCACGAGGATTTCTTCAATATTCTTGCTGGCAATATCGATCCACCGCGGATCGGTGGGAAGTTCAAGGCCCAGGGTGTACTTATCCATAGAACTGCGATTTACGAAATTTTTTGAACCACATTGGACATAGGGCACATAGGGGGCACATCAACACATCAACACATCAGTCATAAAACGACCAATCAAACCCAAAGTCCACCACATTGCTCTGCCCCGGATAATACGGCGTTGGAAACCACCCCTCCCCTGTGATAGCTTGCACGAGATTGTGATACTTCACGAAGATTCGTCCGCGCTTGATCTTTGCATTGAGAAAGACGTCCACAAGCGGAAACTCGTTCGAACGAAATGCAATGCGCGGATCCTGAACAAAAAACTGCTGTATCTCCGGAGCATAACCGAGTGCATCGTAAGCCGACTGCCAGTGCACCTCAACACCGGTGTGTAATTCCAGGTTGCCACCGAAATGCATACCCTCATAGGCAAGCTGCGCATTGACAAACAACTCGGGTATCTTCATCGCATCTTCGCTGTTTTCCAGCATCGAAGTATAAATGGCACGCGTGCGCAGTGTCATGCGACCAAACTTCATGGACATCCGCACTTCTGGACTGAAAATCACATGCGCGCCTCCCGCCTGCTGTGGCATGACGTATTGTACGCGACTCGTATCCTCCCTGAAGTAAACGTAGTTGTTCATCCGCGTGAGCGTCATCCCCGGTGACAAGTGAAACACCTTCGACCGGACGTGAAGAAAGCCACTCAGTTGCGTGACATTGACCGGGCTAAAGTTGTTGTTCCAGACGCTATAGCTTCCACGATAGGCCTGCTGCATAAAACCCGGCTCAAACTGGTTTTGTCGCAGCGACGCCTCCAACCAGCGACTCGTCAGGTCTCCTTCAATGCGGAAGTTGCCGTTGTCCATAAATTCAACCCAGCCCGTGAGCGTCATCAGCGAGTCGAGACGCAACATCATGCGACCACCCAGGTAGTGTTCCGCACCTTTCGTCCGAACATGGAGTGTGTCGGCGTCGAGGTACATGTAATCCATGTTGAAATTGCGGATGGCATAGTAGCCGTTGTAAAACAACTTGAGCAGATTTCCTTTGATGCCCGCCTCATTGCGTACGGTGACGAAACGCAACTCGTCAATGGTATTTGTGCTGTCGATCTCGATGTGTTCGTAGTACCCTTCAGGTTCCTGTCCGGGCTCATCGTAATAATCGTTGCCCTGTCGGTCCCGGTCGAATTTGTGATATATCTGAAGACCGCTGCCAATACGATACTGGTGAAACAGGTGAAGGTTCATTCTCAGCTCGCGCGCCTCAGCCTCCGTGAGCGTTCGCTGCGCGTTCTGTTGAAAGAACTCGGAGCGATCGTATCCTTCCTCAACCAACACACCCCCAAACTCCTGAACCTGATGTCGGTTTCGGGCATAACTCAGGAACAAACGATACGTGCTGTCGGCCGTCTCGTAGGAGGTGAACAGATCATAGAATACCGACCGTACGTTGCGGTCGCCTTTACCCTCCCGCAATATTTGTTTATCGACAAAATACCCGCGGTAGTTGAAACCAAAATTCCATCGGGGGTTAATGTTCCGGGCGAACGTTATGTTCGTGATTGAGCGTCCTTTCCCTCCCAGGTTCACGTTGAGGTTGGTGTAAGGTGACTTGGTGTCATAGTGCCTGATGCGCCGCGCTTCCCAGTATCGGTTGTAGATCGTGAATCCGGATGTCACGCCGATCTGTTCCGGCACTTCAAAGAAGATGGGTCGTGACGCGGTGGCGATGTTGCCCAGATCCTGGAGCGTGTAATCATCCTGCTGATACGGGGCAAAGTGATGGAAGTCACGTATGACGGTATCAATCACATACTTCTTTTCAATATTCAGGAACACCTCATCCTCGTAGAAGTACGTGGATGTTGTAGGACCGTATACTTGTTTAGTGGTGTCATCAATGATGCGGGAACCGCGACGAGTCGGTGTCTCCTGAGCCGATGTAGGATTGATTTGTGTTAGAAGCAACACAGAACTCAGAATGAACCACAGTACGTACTTCATCGGGCCAATTTCGCAAAACACGGCAATATAAGAATGCGCTGCGTGATCGATTAGGTTTCGTTGTCTCCAAAACGTGATAGTAGAGACGCGCTACCAGCGCGTTTCCGGTCCTAAACACCGGCTACCGATTTCACAATTGCATCAAAATCACTGCCATCCTTCAGAAACACCATCTCAATCGGCAAATAAAACAAAGGAAGGCGAAAAGGCGCGCTGAGGGCGAGCGCGTCCAGTTTTACCATGTCTTTTTCGGTTGTGATGATGGATATGTCATCCTTAACCAGTCCACGCAGGGATTCCAGATCCCGCATGGTATAACGGTAGTGGTCCGAATTGTTTACGTGATGGACCACCTGAAAGCCTTGCGACAGGTACGCCAATGCGGGTTCGGGATTGGCGATCCCGGTTACGAAGATGATTTTGTGTTGTAGTGCCGAGGTATTGCCGCCGAACGGTATGGGCCGCCCGTACCGGATGGAAGCAAAGAACACCGGGCGGTCGGTGTACCGGGTGATGGCCTTCCGGGCTTTTTCCTCCTGGCGGGCGGAAAGGTTGGGAGGACATTTGGTCACGACTACCACGTCGGCGCGGGCGGCTCCGCGGCGTGACTCACGGAGGCGTCCTGAGGGTAGTACGTAGTCGCGATAAAACGGCCGGGTGAATTCCGTCAAAAGGATCGAAAAGGCTGGGCGAACCCTCCGGTGCTGAAAAGCGTCGTCCAGTAGCACTACAGATGTATCCGGAACCTGGTCAAGTACCATGGGTATTGTGTAAGCGCGGTCCTCACCTACCGCCACTGTAACATTCGGGAACTTCCGGTGTACCTGGTATGGTTCGTCGCCGATCGTTGCGGCGTTGTCGTCTGCTCCCGCCACGCGTACCCCTTTCGTTTTACGACGGTATCCGCGGCTGACGACGGCTATGCGTCCGGGCAGCAGTCGCAGAAGGTATTCAATCATGGGAGTCTTGCCCGTACCACCCAGGGCCAGGTT
>DATCLO010000184.1:0-5317 GCA_036563875.1 Cyclobacteriaceae bacterium | reverse complement strand
AAAATGCCCTACTCATGTCTTAGTGAGTTCACCGGATTGGCATGCGCGGCCCGCAACGCCTGCGCGCTCACGATGAGCAAAGCAAACACCAGCGCCATGGCGCCCGTGAGCGGAAATATCCACCAGGCAATGTCTGTCCTGATCGCATAACGTTTAAGGTAGTTGTCCATCGCCCATGCCGATAACGGCGCCCAGATAGCGAACGCAATGATAACGAGCAGGCTAAAGTCGCGGCAAATCAAGTTGACCACACTTCCGACCGAAGCCCCGAGCACTTTGCGAATGCCAATCTCCTTCGTCCTTTGTTCCGCCGTGAACGCAGCCAGGCCGTACAATCCCAATCCAGTAATGATAATTGCCAGAATGGCAAACAAACTCGCCAGTCGGCTGGTCAGATTTATGGTGGAGAACTTCTTTTGAAATTCCTCATCAACGAAAGTGTATTCGAAAGGATAGGCCGGAGCGTACTTCGCGAAGACGGATTCTACCGTGCTCAGTGCCGCTTGCAGATCTCCGGTCGGTTTCAGCCGAATCGTTATACTGCCGCCCCAGTCATCCAGGACCGCGAACATGGGTTTTACTTGCTCGTAAGGGGAACCCATGAGTACATTATCGCAGACACCAATGAGTGTTCGCTTTTCCCCCCATAACTCCAACTCTGTTCCAATCGGGTCCTCCAGCCCCATGACATCAATGGCGGCCTTGTTGACAATAATGGCAGAGCTATCGGACGGAAAGTCTTCAGAGAAGTCGCGTCCCTCAATCATTTTGACGCCCATCGTCTTCGTCCAATCGTAATCCGTCACGATCGTCGTGAAGATCACTTGCAAATTATCCGGCTTGCCGGGCCAGTTAACAAAATTGTTGGAATTGATCTCCGTGATTGCACTGTTCGACCGTACCATCGACTCAACCATTCCAGAAGAAAGGAGTTCAAGTTTAATGGATCGGAGGTTCTTCCTGTAATCCTCATTAAGCGGAACCGTGATGAGATTTTCCTGAGAGTAACCGATATCCCTGGTCTTGACAATCTGAATTTGTTTGTAGATCACCAGCATTGAAATGATCAGGAAGATCGAAAAACCAAACTGCAGTGTAACGAGAATCTTTCTTGGAAGACTTGCACCCTTGCCGATTGTAGGCTTGCCCTTCAGCACTTTTGTTGGCTGAAACCCCGACAAGTAAAATGCAGGATAGCTCCCCGCTATAACGCCGGTGATAACAATGAGTCCCAAAGCAGACACCCAAAACCAAATGTTCGTATAGTCTATATATAACTGTTTATCAACCAACATGTTATAATACGGAAGCAGAAGTTGTGCTGCAACAACGGCGATAGCACAGGAGATAAAGGCCAGGAGCGTTGACTCGCCGATAAACTGGAACACGAGTTCCCGACGTCGCGAACCTACGCTTTTTCGGATGCCCACTTCGCGCGCTCGTCTTTCGCTCCTCGCTGTGGCCAGGTTCATAAAATTGATGCAGGCAATGACGATGATGAACACGGCAATGACACTGAAGAGTTGGACATAGTCGCTCATGCCGCCCGACTCGACACCGTTTTCGAAATGGGAATACAACCGCCAGCGAAGCAGAGGGTAGAGGAAGAATTCATGTTTGATTTCTTCATCCTGGCCATGTTCAGCGAGCATGTTCCGGATGCCGTTTTCAACTGACGCTTCGTTCTCCGGATCGTTGATCTCCACAAACACCTGGAAGGAGTAGTTACCCCAATTGTCCTCGTTTTCAACGACCCACTTATTCACGCTGCGCCAATGTTTGTAGGGCAGGAGGAAATCGAACTGGAAAGAGGAGTTAGGAGGGACGTCGCGAAGTATGCCGGCAACCTTCAGGTCGTACTGATTGTCGACACGAATGGTCTTATTCATGGCGTCTTCATCACCGAACAGCGCCTTAGCCGTAGACTCGGTAATCACGATATTGCTGCCATAGTCGAGTACCTGTTCGGCAGTGCCGGCAACGAGCGGGAACTGAAACATTTCAAGGAACTCTTCACTGACGTAGAAGCCTCGTTTACTGAGGCCCTTATCGTCCGATGCTGCAAGCAGGTGGTCGCTACCCCAGTCGGTGACTGCCACACGAACGATGTTCGCGTCTGCCGATTTCAATCCCTCGTAGGTCGGCAGGGGAACAGACGTCCAGGAGTTTATGCGTCCGTCAAAATGGGCATTAATCCACACCTGGTAGAGCCGATCGGCCTTGGGATGGAATTTATCGAACGACATTTCATCGACCACCCATACTATAATGAGCACGGAACACGTAATGCCGAGGCTAAGGCCTGCGATATTGATGAATGAATAGAAAGCGTTTTTTCTAAGATTTCTGAAGGCTACAATTAGGTAATTTTTAAGCATAGCTGTGGGGGATTCTAGTGCCGCGACTGCTTATCGGGAAAAATGTTACAGTGATCTGGAAAATTTTTTGAAAAGACATTAAAAGCTCAGACAGGGTTGCATGAAGTCCCTGGACCAGCGAAAAGATAATTGTACCAGACAGACCGTGGCAGACCCTATGCCTCCCTGTGTTAACTTGTCGTGTCAATCGATACCCGTGAAAACTTCCCTTACGTGCCTTCCTGCTCTCGCCGTTCCCTGCGGCTTGCTTTTCCTCTTGTTGAACGGCTGCAACCCGACCAAGCCATCCGACGATGACGACGGATTCATTTCCGTATTCGACGGTAAAACGCTTAATGGCTGGGAGGGGGACTCCACGTATTGGCGTGTCGAAGACGGGAACCTGGTGGGGGAGGTAACACCTGCCACGCTTCTGGATAGAAACTCCTTCCTTATATGGCGCGGTGGATTGACGGATGACTTTGAGCTGAAGGTTGAGTATCGGGTTTCTGCAGACGGTAACAGTGGAATAAACTATCGCAGCGAAGAGATAGAAGGAGTTCCCCACGCTTTGCGAGGATACCAGTGCGACATCGACGGCGCGAACCGATATACGGGAATGAACTACGAAGAGCGAAGGCGGACAACGATAGCAAGGCAAGGTCAGCGCGTGGTATTGGACCCCGTTGAAGATCCTTCAGCACCACTGTCGGCTTACATAGAGAACAACCGATGGACGAAGACCATCGTCAAAGACACCCTCGCCAATGTCGACTCCCTGAAATCCACCCTCAAACCAAACGAATGGCACCGCGTTCACCTTATCGTCAAGGGTAACCGCATGCAGCACTACATCAACGGTGTGCTTGTGAGTGATGTAACGGATAACGATACAATCAATAGACGGTCTTCAGGATTGTTGGGTGTGCAGGTTCATGTAGGACCGCCGATGAAGATCGAGTATAGGAATTTTAGGCTGAAGAAGGGGTGAGGTCTGAACCAGGATGGATAGGATTGAAGGATGAAGCGGGTAGCACACCTACCGTCCCCACACCAAATCCAACTCGCTATTAATCAACTCATCAAGCTCCTTCCTCTGTGGCGCATCGTCTGGCAACCCAACCAGACAGTGAATCTGTCCCGGGAAGCAAACGTGTGATACACGGACCCCGGCACTGCGAAGTTTCTCGACATACTCGTAAGCCTCATCACGCATTACATCAAATTCCGCAGTTATCATCAATACGGGCGGCATACCCTCCAGATTATTGGCATGCAAGGGCGCGATGTCAGGATTGTTCGGAGGTTGATTGGGAGCATAGACTCTGATGTAGTATTCGCAAAAGGCCTTGGTTTGAAAATAACCTGATGCGTATTTCTGATAGGAGGGATGACGGCTGGCATTTCTCGGATCGTCTGTCGAGGGGCAGTTCAGGATTTGCAATTGTATCTTATTCGCCATTCCAGCCTCAGCAGCTTTTCGACTGACTACCGTCGCAAGATTTCCTCCGGCACTTTCACCCAGTAAGACAATCCTGCTGGTGTCGCCACCTAGTTCCGTACCATGATCAACAATGTATCGAAACGCATTGTAGGCATCGTTCACCGCTGCAGGGAAGGGGTGTTCCGGGGCGACGCGGTAATCGACTGCGATGACAATTGCGTCGTACATCTTCGCTTTGCGCCAGTACTCGTATTGCATGAAAGGCAACATCGGCGTAACGAAACCGCCAGGATGATATCCTATGATAATCGGGAGGTCCGTCTGATGATGAGGATTGTAAATATGAAGAGGGATGCTGTCGCGCGTTACCTTAATGACCTTTAAATCGGTAGCTGGAAATGGTAACGTTGGTATCCTCAGGTCGCGTATCTGTTCCACTGATGTATTGGGTGAAGAAGGGAGGTCGGTCACAGTATTCCCAAGGGCCTGAGCAATAACCGGATCGAGTTTACCGGTCTCACAGCGTTGGGCTGAAATGGTCATCGAAGCCATGAGGACAGTCATGGCCGTCAACAGCGTTTTCATTGGCTTTGGTTTGCAACCAAAGCTCATATGTGCTGGACTGAAATCAGTGGTAGAAACGCGACATTCTCATATCGACGAGTCGCGCATTCCCAGGAGATGCTCCGGAGCCTGGTTGTCTTCTCCCAAATAGCGGGGAGGGGTGTCGCCGGCGAATTTTTGGAAATCTTTTGCGAGGTGTTGGTAGTCGTGGTATCCGCATGCCAGCGCAACGTCGAGCCAATCCATTTGAGGATTATGATACTTCAGGCTGAATGCTTTGTTTACCCGCGCTATGGTCGCAAACAACTTGGGACTGATCCCCATGCGCTCTTTAAATTTTCTTTCGAACTGGCGCACACTCAGGTAGCTGTCACGGGCTTGTTGAAGCACCGTTTTGTTTTCGGGCTGTTCAATGAGTCGTGTCGCAATGCGATTGATTGGATTGGTCTGAAAAGCTCGTTGTCGGAACAGGTTCACGAGAAATTCATCCACCAGATTAATCATCTCCTGATAGCTTTCTGCGCTTGTAAGCAATGAACTCAACGTGCGAATACTCTGCGGGAAGAATAGTTCAGCATCTGCGAAGGTGTTCGTGAGTTCGTGATATGGAATACCCAAAAGATCGTGCACAACGCCTGGCCGAAAGTTCACTAAGATGACAATAAAATCAGGTGAGCCCACATGCCGGTTTGTTCGTTCCGTATACTGGCCCACAAGCATTGACCTGGGCCGGTTGATGAACTTACCACGCTCCGGGTACTCGACCCGCTCGAAACCTCTCGGATAAAACACCAACGTCTGTTCTGCCCGAGGCGCATAGGGCTTGTAGGGTAAAACGTCTTTGTCAGAGAATACAAAATGCCTGAGCTGGTAGGCCATAACAAAAGGTCTTAATGGAGGGCTGGGAAGGAAGGCCTGGCAGAGCATAGGGGAAGGTAGGGAAAAATGTCTG
>DATCLO010000183.1:0-5928 GCA_036563875.1 Cyclobacteriaceae bacterium | reverse complement strand
GTGCTGCGACTGATCTTCACGTGTTGCCATCCCGCGCTTCCACCTGAAACGCGTACGGCTATGACGCTGCGCGAGGTTTGCAACCTGACAACTGAAGAAATTGCACGCGCATTCCTGGTTGCGCCAGCTACCATTGCACAGCGTATTGTTCGTGGCAAAGCAAAAATTCGTGAGGCTAAAATACCTTTCGAAGTTCCGCAGCAACATGAGTTGCCGGAACGCCTCGAAACGGTACTTCAGGTCATTTACCTCGTATTCAATGAAGGATACTATGCCTCATCGGGAACGACTTTAACGCGGGTCGACTTGTCCAGTGAAGCCATACGGCTCGGCCGGCTGCTGCATGAATTGCTGCCGGATACAGAAGTGAAAGGATTATTGGCGCTCATGTTGTTGCATGAATCGCGACGATCCGCGCGCGCCACACCAGCAGGTGATTTCATTCTCCTGGAGGATCAGGACCGCTCTCTTTGGGATCGTGAAATGATCCGTGAAGGACTGGCGCTTGTCGAGCAGGCATTCTCATTCAAACCCCCGGGCTCATATGCGCTACAAGCAGCGATCGCCGCACTGCACGCACAGGCGGACCGATATGAGGAAACCGATTGGCCACAGATCGTGGCACTGTACACGATGCTTTTGCGCATTAATCCTTCTCCTGTCATTGAATTAAACCGTGCCATTGCAATAGCCATGCGTGAGGGCCCAGAAGCAGGGTTGCGTCAAATCGATGCGATACTGGCCCGGGGAGAGCTGACAGATTACCATTTGGCTCACTCTGCACGGGCTGAACTTTGCCGAAAGGCTGGTCGCATCGCCGAAGCGCGCGATTCCTGGGAACGCGCTCTTGCTCTGTCAAAGCAGGAACCCGAACGACGATTTATTCAACGGAAACTGGCGGAACTGGATAGAAATGGTTATGATTAGTGACTAGTGATTTGCGATTTTGATTTTAGATGGATTGTGCCGTCCATGTCTCCGCGGCATGAAAAAATTTTTTCCGATAGTGTCGATTTCGCCTCACATCGTTCGACTATAGGGTGACAAATAACCAAAATCAATATGAGAAAGCTAATAATGTGGAATATCGTTACCCTGGATGGCTACTTCGAGGGCGAGAAGAAATGGGATTTATCCTTTCACGATCAGGTTTGGGGACCTGAACTCGAAAAACTCAGCCTTGAACAGCTGAGGTCAGCCGATTACCTTATTGTCGGCAGGGTTACCTACGAGGGGATGGCGGCGTATTGGAAAAATGCGGAAAGTGAAAACAGTGAAATTGCGCGACTGATGAACAGCCTTCCCAAACTGGTTTTTTCAACGACCTTGAAACCAGCCGACCTGATGGCTATCGGGTGGAACAATGCAACACTGGCGACAGGAGGTGTACCTGAAGAAATTTCCAGGTTAAAGGCCCAGGACGGAAAGAATATGTATGTATTTGGAAGTGCGGATCTTTCCCGTACACTTATCGAGAATGATCTTTTCGACGAGTATCGCATTGGGATTGCTCCGGTCATCCTGGGTAACGGGACACGTTTGTTTAAGTCGGGAACGCCAGGAACAAATTTGAGACTGGTGTCAACACTACCATTGTCGCCAGGTGGCGTGGTCCTGCGATTCGAGAAAAAATCCTGACCGTCAAAAATTATGGCAATGACAACAAACAAAAAGGTTGTCGAGAAGTACATGGAAGGTTTCCGGAGGAGCGACCACCAGATGATACTTCCATGCCTGACCGATGACGTAGTGTGGATTATGCCTGGCGTATTCGAACACAAGGGGAAGGCGGCGTTCGATGAAGAAATCGAGAACGAGAATTTCGTGGGTAGCCCAACTATTCAGATTAGGCGGCTCACAGAAGAGAACGACGTCGTCGTTGCTGAAGGGTCCGTACAATGTCAGATGAAAGACGGAAACTTCCTTGATGCGGTATTTTGTGATGTGTTTGAAATGAGCGGAGGCAAGATCAGGCGTCTTACGTCGTATCAGATGAGCCTCGATCCTGCGGTTCGTTTCGTATGAAAGAATATCGCCTAAAACTATGCCTCAAAATTAAAAGCTACCGACATGAAATACATCTGCTTAGGGTACATCAACGAAAAGGAATGGGAATCGGCAAGTGAGAAAGAGCAACAGGCGATGATGGACGACTGCTTTGCCTACGACCAGGAACTAATTCGTAACGGTCATTTTGTAGGAGGTGAAGCGCTGCAGCCATCGCGAAATGCGGCGACGTTGCGATGGCGTAACGGTAAAGTCGCGGTGACAGACGGTCCTTTTGCCGAAACTAAAGAACAGATCGGTGGCATCATGATATTGGAAGCCACCGACCTGAACCATGCCATACGATTGTTGTCGAATCACCCTTCTATGCGACACCTGCGCGAGAGAGGGTGTTGGGAAATCCGTCCTGCGGCCGATCTGGAAGGATTGGTGGCAGAAAGTGAACAAAGGAGAGGAGGGTAGGGATTAGTGATTAGTGATTTGTGATTTTTGATTTGTGATTTTGTCTGAAGGAATAGTCGATTTCACCCCATCCATTATCGTGACTGCCAAATCACAAATCACAAATCACAAATCACTAATCAATCCTCTCTTTCCTAGGGTTGAAAGGACACTTTCTCACCGTTGACTGTTATTGTGGCAAGGCGAGGACTGTTCCAGCGCTGTTGCGGTGGAAGTTCTGCCTCCCACGATTTGAAGAGTTGTGTTAACTCCGCAACCTTTTCCGGAAGTTGCGTGGAAAGATCGTTCGTTTCCGAAGGATCATTTGCAATGTCATACAGGAAGGTTGTCTTATCTGCATCGTTGATGAGCAACTTGTAGTCGCCATGACGAACCGTCTTCACAACGCCGTTTCTCCAGAACAATACCTCGTGTGGTCTTTCCTTCTTTTCACCGGTCAGATAGGGCAGAAGGTCTACGCCATCATACTTCCGTCCTGAGGGGAGAGGCGCTCCCGCAGCGTTAGCAAATGTTGGGAACAGATCCAGCGTGCTTACAGGATACTCATACACCGTGCCTGGCTGTATTTTTCCTTTCCATGATATCAGCAACGGTGTTCGAATCCCCCCTTCATAATGTGTGAGTTTTCCTCCTTTGAGCGGGTAGTTCAGATTGATGTCGGGATTCGGAGCATAGTACGTTCCGTGAGGCGCGTTTTCGTCGAAGCCTTCATTGTGCCATACGGAACCATTATCGCCGGAGAAAACGAAGATGGTGTTGTCATACACGCCAACATCTTTAAGCTTCTGTTGTATCCTTCCGATCGCCTCGTCCTTCGCCAGCAGCATGGCCAGCAGGAACCGCTGTTGCTCATCTTTTATGTGCGCAAGTTTGTCGTAATGCTTCTTAGGTGCCTGAAGAGGTGTGTGAATGGCGCCAAACGGCACATAAAGGAAGAAAGGTTCGTCTTTGTTTTCGTCGATAAACTTGATGGCTTCCCTCGCAATGGCGTAGGTCTGGTACTCTTTTTCGTCCGTAATCTTCCCATTCACGAAGATTGCAGTCGCAATGCTATCGCGCTGCCATTGATACTTACCCTTTGAAGCCTTGTAGTGTTCATACTCACCCTCGGGATTTCTGTAAGTAACGAATTCGGGATTGTTCTCATCAACATAGTAGAGACTTGATCCTCCGTACCAGCCCCACGCGTAATCGAAGCCCCGCTGGTGAGGACGATATCCGTCATAAAATCCGGCGTGCCATTTTCCAATGATGGCAGTCTTGTAACCCTGCGTCTTCAAGAGTTGTGCAATGTTGATCTCAGATTTCGGAATCCCTTGGACCGCGAGAGAATCAGGATTGATTCCGCGACCCAGGAGGAAATCCTCGTAATCCTTGCCGCGGTCGCCGATGTACGCAGTACGGTCAGGATAGATCAGGTGATTTTCCGATCCGAAGCGCTGCTGATAGCGGCCAGTTAGTAAACCGGCACGCGAGGCGCAGCAAATCGGGGCAGTCACGTAGCTTTGCTTGAAGCGCACGCCTTCGTTTGCAATTGCGTCGATGTTGGGCGTTTGAACGCGCTTGTTCCCGTTAGCGGAGATAGCATGGAATCCAAAATCATCAGCGAAAAAGAATACGATGTTCGGTTTCCTTGATTGAGTTGCCTGGCCCTGCGCGCTCCTTGTCTGGCAATCGGCCATGACAAGCAGTACGAGTACGCCGAGGATTCTGATGGTGAAAGTTTTCATACGTACTTAGTCTTAATGGTCTGAGATTGGGTTAGTTGTCGACATCCCACCAGAGACGCGGTTCCTGGAGGTTAGCTTCTGTAGTGGGGATGTTTTTGTTTTGCAGGACTTCACTGTTGGGATATGCGAATCGCCGCGGTATCTGTCCGTTTGGATTGAGTGCTGTCGATCCGCCTGTTGCCGGTTGAAGGGCAGGATATCCCGTTCGCCGATAGTCCGTCCACACTTCGGGATTCAGAAACAGGGCGATGTACTTCTGCGTAATGATTGTTTCCAACTTTTCCTGAGCGTCACCAGCGAGCTGTACGCGGGATGCGATGTATTCATCCTGTGCCGTAGGTGACGCGAATGGATCGGACGGCGATGTTACTTTCTCAAAGGATGCCCTCACAGCTTCTTCCAGCAAGGGTTGTAACTCCGGATCATTTTCATCAAGAATCAGGCGTGCCTCGATTTCAATAAACCTGGCCTCCACAAAAGTGACAACGCTCACTGGAGAGTTCGCTCTTCCGTAGTAAGTGGCGGGTCCGACAATATTCGAAGCCCCTTCAGGCTCGCCTGCTTTTGCACCCTTGTACGTGTGAGGTGGCGCTGGGGGAGGCATCGGATTTGCAAACGCGGCACGACGCGGATCAACCGGCACGCCATTGTCAGGATCTCCATTCAGCAAAGCGACTAAGAAATACGCCATGCCATACCAACCGGGTCTTCCCGCATTTTGAGTGTACCAGGGTGACGCCTGGTTATTCGCCGTTCCGAAGACGAAGTCGAAGTCGCCTGTGTTGGATGCAATCCCCCTGTAGCTTCCACCAAGTCCCCCATCGTACAAATTGTTCAAGGCATTCTGCGCAGCTTCTGCTGCATTCAGCTTGCTCAGGTGAAGCGCGTACCGCGCCTTCAACGTCCATGCAAGCGCCTTCCATTTATTCAGATCTCCGTTGTATATCATGTCGTCCGTGCCTGGGGATGACACTGACGTTTCATTAAGAAGATTAATTCCATCGGAAAGCAATTGCTGGATCGAGTTATAGATCGATTCCTGTGAATCAAATGACGGCGCGAGTATTGAGGGGTCCAACGCCTCCGTCCATGGAATGTCGCCGTATGAACTGGTTAAAGTTCCCAGTGCCAAAGCGCTCAGGATTTTCGCCACACCTTCATAATGGGGCGAATTCCTTTCCTGTGCCAGGGCAATGAGTTGCTTCAACTCATTAAGCACGTTGGTATAGATCTTTCCCCAGGCACCATCAAATGCGGACGTCGCAAAATTGTAGCGGTCATCGTTGACGGCAAACCCTCCGATTCCGCTTACCTGCTGCATGAAAACTGAGGTCTTCAAGGCATAGTCGGCACCGTATGCGTACACCAGTGACGCTTGCGCACCGGACAAAACCCCACCCATAGGTGCAACTGTTGGCTTGTTGGGATTGATATTCACCTCTCCGAGATCGCAGGAGGTGACCAGTATGAGCACAGTAAATGCGATTGTATTTCTGATCTTCATTGTTATCATGATTAGAATGTTACCTGGAGACAAGCTCCTACACTTTTGCTGGTGGGGTAGTTGAAGAAGTCGGCGCCATATCCATTGGTGTAGCCTCCCCGGAGATTTACATCCGGATCCTGTCCAGAGTAGTTCGTTCGAAGGAAAAGATTCCTTCCGGTGAGGGTGACGCTAAGCCCTTCAAGAGAGAACCTTTGAATCCACGCTTTCGGAACGTTCCACGTG
>DATCLO010000182.1:0-7676 GCA_036563875.1 Cyclobacteriaceae bacterium | reverse complement strand
GTTGGAAAGTTACGATCCATAGGAACAGAACCGTAAGCATTAGACCCTCGGTGTGGAGAACGACTGGGTGTAAAAGCCATTTTACCATCCGAAAGGGTACGCTCTGCTGGGTCACAGAATGGGACTGCTCTGGTGGGGGATAAAGGCCGCCACCGGCCAAGTAGACAATTCTTTTGGGTCGCATCGCACTTGTAGCACCGACTTTTTTTCGTGAGGAAAGCACGCTGGACTGACCACAGGTCAAACTATATATCACAGGCGATTGTTTTACATTTTGCACGTACTCGGCTAAAAATCAATAACTTACAGTTTCTTGCCCCCGCTACGAAGAGAAGGCGACGTTTGGTCGCCTTTTTTGTTTTTGGGGGGTATGGTCGAGTGTTGCGCCTCCCCGGCGTTTTCAGATGCAGATGCATATGCAGACGCAGACGCAGATGCAGTGGGGCACTCACGAGAGAATCAAGGTTCAGACATTTTCCGAAGAATAAAGGAACATTTACTACAGTAACAGTGTATTTTTACTACAGTGATACTACAGTAAAAATTGTTGATCCATGGCTCGAATTGACATTAGTGAACCCTATGAGCAATACCTCAATAGCCTCGTGAAGGCTGGGCTGTTTCGGTCGATAACCGCGGCGGCGGAAGCGGCTATTTACAAGCAGATGATTGAGGATGAGAAAATGCGAGTGTCATCCATTGCTGCTGCCCTGGCCAAAGGTGAGGCGGATATTCAATCCGGTAAAACGATACCGTACACCGACGATCTCATGGATGAGATTTCCAAGAAGGGAAAAGAGGCGGCAATCAAAAGGAAGCCCGTAAAGCGAGATGTCAAGCCGTAAGTACACGTTGCTTCTTACCGCTGAAGCACAAGACGACCTTACAAACATCCAGAACTACACCTACTTCACCTACGGAGAAAAACAGTGGAAGAAATACGGACATGATCTGAAGAAGGGATTGGCGCACATTCGCGATTTTCCATTGTCCGGCACTAAGCGCCCCGACCTTCCTGAAGGATATCTCGCCTGGCCCGTGAATGAACATGTGCTGATTTACAGGATCGAAACGAAAACCATTTATCTCGTTCGCGTGCTGCATGTCCGCATGGATTTTCGGTTTCAGTTTTAGGATAGAAGCAATCATTCAATCCTTCATAATCCAATCATGCAAATCCCTTAATCCAGCAAACCAAGGTTCAGACAATGTTCTGCCTCGATCTGAAGCTGTACCGTCGCGCCAATACCACACGTACCCCGAGTGAAGATTCCCTGTGGCGCGCGACCATCTCGCCGACGCCATTCCCGGGGCGGCGGCCTTCGGTCTCGCCCCAGGCTACCAACATGTCGCCCCTAGCGGGGCTCGTTGGCAGACGCAGATGCATATGCAGACGCAGAACCACTGCACCTGCATCTGCAACTGAACAAAGTCCCTATCCACCAGGTGCTCCAAATCCTCGCCCGGCATCGTCAATGACCAACACCCAATCCTTCCCATCCTTCGGCGGCGTAAAAGTCTTCGTTCCTTTTCCTTTTACAGTGCCGCCTGAAGTTGCTTTTCCATCACGCGGGTTAAACCACCAAACATTCTTGGTATCGCCAGCAACTGCACCGAGGTTAATTCTTACAGGTTTGTTCTGGGGAAGATAGATCATGGCATAACTACCAGCGCCGTCACGAGTAGCAGCGATGTACTCGGCGTTGTTGGAGGCGAAGCGCGACTTGATCAAACTCTGATCCTCAATGCGCGAAAAGTAGGGACGCGACAACATGAGTTTCTTCAAGTGCTGCATCTGCCCCGCAGCTTCAGCTTTCATCGCCTTTTGCCAGGGGATAATCGTGTCCCCAACATTGACGGGCTTGTACAACTTTTCGTTCATGAACTGCCATATGTGGTGGTGACCATACGTAACGCCGCACCCCCCTGCAAACACACCGCGATAAATTCGCGCGCGCACGTCATAGGCGTCGAAGTATCCTCTGCCCTCGCGCGTCCACTTGCCATCCCAGGGATTTACGGGGTGATCTTCATAGCAGGGCTCCATGTCGAGTGTGGGCTTTTGCGGCGACTTCGTTAAATCCTCCGCAATCCAATTCCAGGGATCGGCTTCACGGGATCCGTGACTGGATTGAAGGGCGTTCATGTCAAGCCACGACTCGTCATGTATGTGGTTGCTCGACCGATTCTGAGGTCCACCCTGCGGATGGTACGTGATAAACGTCTCCTTTCCCAACACACTTTCCATACCTCTCGCCATCGCCCGCCAGATGGGACGATCGTCATAGTCTTTCTCAACGCCGTCGCGCGTCGACTTATACACGGCGGGTCTATCGCCGCCCAGTATCCAAATGATGTTCCACTGATCCTTGTATCGCGTAGCGAGCGCACGAGCGTAAGCTTCAGCGTTGGCTTCGTTGAAGATGAGGGGACCCTCTCCCCAGAGGTGCGCGACCTTGTCGCCCCACGTGGGCAGCAAACCGATGTACATATTTTTCTCCGCTGCCTTCTGGATCGCAAAGTCGACATGATCCCAATAGTCGTATTCATAGTCATTATTCGGATCGTTGCCTGGTGTGACCAACAACTGCATAGGGTCTTCGTTATTCAAAGGCCAGTCACCATAGCGATTGGGTTCCCGTATACCATTTTCTTCCGCGAGCGCAACAGCCTGAAGTACATTGAAACCCTGCTCATGCCTTGTGGTAATAAGCAATTCTATCTCCTCGCGCGTCAGTCGGTGAAACAATTCCCAGTCAGTGTCGCCCAACCAGAAAAAGGGCTTTCCATCCTTGGTTTGAAGAAATCGTCCATTGTCGGATACACGAATTTGGGCGATCGCGGCTGTGGCCAGGAGGACTAGCATCGCAGTTGTAAAAAATCTTCCCATGCGGCTACGATTGGGTTTAGGTTTGTCTCGCGACAAGATAATAATTACCGGCCAACGATCATTTCACCTGAATTCTGCTTCGATCCAAGGTCATCCTGTTGCGCGCCAATACAGGGAGTACCCCGAACATAGTTTCCATGTGGCGCGCCTATAAGAGGACCCGTCTCGGTCCCGGGGCAGCGACCTTCGGTCTTGCCCCGGGCTACAAACATCTAGCCCCTAGCGGGGCTACTGTTCGCCCGGTCGAATAAATGTGACAGTGAATTTGTTTTGCGTTAATTAGTGTTTTAAGGATCAATGAACACGCTATTTTCAGAAACGGCCCCGCTGGCGGAGCGCATGCGGCCACAGCGCCTGGACGACCTTATCGGTCAGGAACACCTGGTGGGGCCGGAGGGCGTCATCCGCAAAGCTATCCGCGCCGGCAACGTGCCCTCCATGATCCTGTGGGGACCACCCGGAGTGGGCAAAACCACCATCGCCAACATCATCGCCCACGAGGTGAAGCGCAGCTTCTATACCTTGAGCGCCATCAGCTCAGGGGTAAAGGAAGTTCGCGAGGTCATTGATAAAGCCCGCCGTTCATCGCGCGCAATCCTGTTCATCGACGAAATTCACCGCTTCAACAAAGCACAACAAGATGCTCTGCTGGGCGCCGTGGAAAAGGGAACCATCGTCCTGATCGGCGCCACAACGGAGAACCCTTCATTCGAAGTCAACTCCGCACTCCTCTCGCGATGTCAGGTGTATACGCTTAAACCCCTGTCGGAGGAAAATCTGCTGGAACTTGTCAACGCTGCCCTCACCCGAGATGAGGTACTCTCCAAACGTGACATAACCCTAAGCGAACACAAAGCATTGTTGAACCTGTCAGGTGGCGATGCGCGGAAACTGCTCAACCTCATCGAACTCATTGCCGAGACCTTTCCGGAAGGGCCAATAGAAGTTACTGACTCGCTCGTCATGGATGTCGCGCAAAAGCGAATTGCGGTGTACGACAAGAGTGGCGAGCAGCACTACGACATCATCAGTGCCTTTATCAAATCCATTCGCGGAAGCGATCCCAATGCGGCCGTGTACTACCTGGCCCGTATGGTCGAGGGCGGCGAAGATGTGAAATTCATTGCCCGCCGTATGGTAATCCTCGCATCGGAAGACATTGGCAACGCGAATCCCACAGCTTTGGTGATAGCCACAAACACGTTTCAGGCCGTAAACTTTATCGGATACCCCGAAGCACGGATTATTCTTGCGCAATGCGCGATATACCTTGCCTCTTCACCGAAAAGCAACGCCAGCTATATGGCTATTGAGGGTGCGCTCCGGACTGTCCGGGAAACGGGAGACCTTCCCGTGCCCCTGGCCATACGAAATGCCCCAACCAAACTGATGAAAGACCTGGGATATGGCTCGAACTATCGGTATGCCCACGACTATGAGGGCAATTTCACGGATATGGAATTCCTCCCTGCCGAATTGTCCGGGACAAAATTTTATGAGCCGGGCAACAATCCCCGCGAAGAGGAGTTGAGAAGGTATCTGCGGGCGTTGTGGAAAGAAAAGTACGGGTATTAGATGGCTCCCGTTACCACTAAAAGAGTATCCCATGGCAAATGCCTGCGGATAGCTGATATTTGTAAAACCAGCCCGAAAGTCTGAGGACCCAGCATGGAAAACCAGCGCATCATATTTGAATCGTCACCTGCGTACATACTTCTGTGCTTGGCGGTAGGCGTCGGCTATGCGCTCCTGCTGTACCGGACTAACCACCCGTGGCCCGTGACAATCAACCGCGTGTTGTTTGGACTCCGCGCCATACTGGCATTCCTGCTTGCTTTCCTGTTGCTTGGACCTATCATCCGACAGATAACGAACTACACGGAAAAACCCCTGTTCATTATCTTGCACGATAACTCCGGGTCGGTGACCGAAGCCACTGACTCTACGACTCTGACGGCGCTAGACCGCGAACTTCGCACACTCAGTGAAAGTCTTGAAGACAAGGGCTACGACGTTGCGGTTACCGACCTCGAAGGACGGGAAACAACGGAGCCGGTTTTCAATGCCCGCGTCACTGATTTGCACGGCGCTTTAGAGAAGGTTAGCAACAGGTACGAAGGCAAAAAGTTTGGTGGAGTACTGCTGGTGTCCGATGGAATCTATAACACGGGCATCTCACCGTTGTTTGCAAACTACAAGTTTCCTGTTCATACGTTGGGCATTGGCGACACCACACAACGTACCGACGTCGCCATACGCAACGTAGCGTTCAACAAGCTGGCTTACCAGGGCAACAAGTTTCCGGTACGGGTTGAGGTCATTTTGAAGGGACTCGAAAATCAGAGATTGACCGTAACGCTGCAGCACAAAGGAAGGACGATCGACCAGCAAACCAAGGATACCGGTAACGAAACTTTTGTCACGTACGATTTCCAGGTGCTCGCAGAAGAGCAAGGGATTCAGAAATATGATCTTGCTGTAAGTGTTGTCTCAGGTGAGACCAACGTTCGCAATAACAGATCGACGATCTTCGTCGAGGTAGTGGAAGGCAAAAAGAAGATAGCGATCGTTGCGCCCTCACCTCACCCCGACATCAAGGCGTTGCGTACTGTGATAGAGCAGAACGCCAACTACGAACTCATTCTGGAAATCCCGGGCGTAGTCAAGGAGCCGCGGGAGGACATCGCAGTGGAGAATGTGGACCTTGTGATCTTCCACCAAAGTCCGGATCGTCAGGGACGGACCCGCGCCCGCTACAGCGAGTTCATGAAAAACCGCAATGCTGCGTTTTTCATTCTCGGGGCACAAAGCGACCTCGCATTGCTCGCGAGAGAAGATGTTCCGCTCGAGATAGAAGGAGTGCCGCGTGACTACGATGAGGTGACGCCGGTTGTTAATACATCCTTTTCCAACTTTTCTGTCTCGGCGGAAGCTAACTCCGTAGTGACAGCATATCCACCAGTGTCAGTGCCCTTTGGTAAATTCCACTTCCCGCTGAGCGCACGACCACTCTTGTATCAACAGATTGGAACCGTTCCTACAGACAAGCCATTGCTCGCCGTCGAAGAAAGAAACGGACGAAAGATTGCCATCATGATGGGGGAGGGGCTTTGGCGCTGGCGCCTGGATGAGTTTGAGCAGACTGGTCGCGCCGAAGGCTTCGACGAGTTGTTCGGAAAACTGATCCAGTATCTCAGCACGTCCGATGATCGTCGCCGGTTCCGCAGCTATCCCATAAAGCAGGAATTTTCTGACGTCGAACCAGTCGTCTTTGAAAGCCAGGTATACAACGACATCTTCGAGCCGGTTTATGGCAACACCATCGACATCGATATCACAGATGATCAGGGCAAGGCAAGTCAGTACACCTACGTGACGAGCCCAGGCAACATCCGATATCAAATCGGAGGATTGCGTGAAGGTGTGTATCGCTATCGCTCACAAACAGAAATCAACGGCCGCAAAGAAGAGGTACGTGGGCAATTCGCGGTCGTCACGCAGCTGATCGAATTGCAAAACCTGACGGCGGATTTTGATATGCTCCGCAAGCTCGCCGCCAATACAGGCGGGAAGTTTTATACCGCGGATAATCTCGAACGTCTTCAAACAGACCTTTCGCAGAAAGAAGCTACAGGCGTGATCCGTAGCGAAGAGACTTACAACGCGCTGATCAATCTCAGATTGTTGTTCTGGGTGTTGTTGGTGTTAGCAGGAGTGGAGTGGTTCTTTAGGAAATATTTTGGAGGGTATTAGATCTTAAGCGAAAGTCTATTAATGGCAAACATTGCGTCCCAGATGGGACCCATAACATTATATGCAGTGACATTACGTCTGGATAGCGTACAAACTAATGGTCCCGTAGGGACCAAATGTTTGTAGAAAGCGCTGGGTCGTAACGGAACCCGTCCCGTAGGGACGGAATGTTTGTCACTCGTTACCGACATCGGGATTTTTCGACTAATCCACTCCGTCACGATCAGTCCAAAAAAATAGCCTCGTTTTCACGAGGCTATTTGTATTCTCTAAACTTACTGGAACTTATTCGCTTTTCTTTGACGCAGCTTTCGGTTTCTTAACCTTCAGTGTAAGCTGGTCGCTCTTGCCGTCGTAGTCGGCGAGGATTGTACCGCCTTCCTCGACTTCCCCCTTGAGGATTTCTTCTGCCACCGGGTCTTCCAGGTATTTCTGGATCGCGCGGTTTAGCGGGCGGGCGCCGAATTGTTGATCGTAGCCCTTTTCCGCGAGGAAGTCCTTCGCTTTGTCGGACAGCTCGACGTTGTAACCGAGCTGGATAATCCGATCGAACAGCTTCGCGAGCGTGAGGTCGATGATCTTGTGTATGTGTTCCCGTTGCAGGGAGTTGAACACAATCACATCGTCAAGCCTGTTGAGGAATTCAGGACTGAAGGCACGCTTCAGCGCATGCTGGATCGTAGACTTCATGTGTTCTTCCTCCGACTCGCGTTTCGCGGAGGTCGTGAACCCGATACCGGTTCCGAAATCCTTCAGGTCGCGTACACCGATATTGCTGGTCATGATGATAATCGTGTTCCGGAAGTCGACCCTGCGGCCGAGACCATCCGTCAGGATACCATCGTCAAGCACCTGCAGCAGGATGTTGAACACATCCGGGTGTGCCTTTTCAATTTCATCCAGGAGGACGACAGAGTAAGGCTTACGCCGCACCTTTTCGGTGAGTTGTCCGCCTTCTTCATATCCTACATAGCCCGGAGGGGCACCGACAAGTCGCGATACGGAGAACTTCTCCATGTATTCGCTCATGTCG